>JASLIH010000400.1 GCA_030152105.1 Actinomycetes bacterium | reverse complement strand
CCACCAACGGCGCCTCGCTGTGGATGATCAACCGCCAGGACAAGTCCGTCAGCTACCTCACCCTCCCCACCCCCAACGCCTTCGACAGCGACCCCAGCTTCGCCAGCCGCTGATCGGCCGGCGGGTCGCGGGAGCCGCCGGCCGCGGGGTTGGAGGTCGCCGCGGGTTGCGGGGTCGCCCGGTCGCGGGGTTGGAGGGTCGCCGCGGGCCGGCGGGGCCGGGCTCCCAGCTGCCCGGTCGCGGCCAACCCACCCGCCCATCTCGTGGGGGGCTGTGGACAGGCTGGAGCGGTCGCCGGGCGACGCGGCTAGCCTCCGGGCATGTTCGTTGCCGATGCGCTGAAGGGGTTGCTGCGGCCCAGCGGGTGCCTGGCCTGTGGGGCGCCGGCGGCGTGGCCGTGCTGCGCCGACTGCCTGCCCTCGGAGCCGGGGACCGTCGGGCCCTGGGCCCTGGCCGCCGACCCTGACCTGCCGGTGTGGACGCTCGGCCCGTACCGCGACGGGCTCCGCACCGCCGTGCTGGCCGGCAAGCTCGACGGCCAGCCGGCCGCCCTGACCGAGCTCGGCCGCCGCCTCGGCACCGCCCTGGCCGAGGCCGGAGCCGGGGCCGACCTGGTCACCTACATCGCCGCCGGCCGGGTCGCCGGCCCGCCCCGCGACCATGCCGAGCGGATCGCCACCGGCGTCGCCGCCGCCCTCGACCTCCCCCTGGCCCACCTGCTCGCCCCGGCGGGCGGCCGCGACCTGGGTCGCGCCCGCCGGGCCACCCGTGCCAGCCCGCCACCCCGTCCACCCCCGAGGGCCCGCCACCGCCTCGCCGGCGGCCGGGTCCTGCTGGTCGACGACCTCACCACCACCGGCGGCACCCTCGCCACCGCAGCCACCACCCTCCGCACGGCCGGTGCCCGCCAGGTCGAAGCCGCCGTCCTCGCCGCATCCCCCTCCGCCCTCCGACCCCCGACGTGATCCGAGGTGCCCGTTCGCCGACCCGATCCGACTACCGGCCAGCCCAACCCGACCCGATACCGGCCAGCCCGCCCCGCCGGACCGGAACAGGCGGTTCGGCGACCCTCCCGCGCGGCCCCCGCTTGTCCCGTCCTGACCGATCTGCCCTGCTCAAGGAGGTCGCATTGTGTGGTTGTGACCTGTTTTCGTGTGTAGAATCCGGCCAATACGACCAGTGGGCTATGAAGGAGGATGGCCCGCGTGCCGAGTGATCTGGCAAGCAGATCCGTGCGACCCGTTCGGGTTGCAAGGCTCGATGGGGGGTATGGCCGGTTAGCGATCATGCCCGGCTACCGACTGGGAGTTGCCCATGCAGGTGACGGTGAAGGGGAAGAACACCACCGTGCCCGAGAAGGTCCGCGCGCGAGCGGAGCACAAGCTGGCCAAGCTTCAGCGGTTCGACGACCGCATTCTCGCCATGGACGTCGAGTTCTCGGAGGAGCGGAACCCGCGCGTGGCCGACCCGCACCGCGTCGAGGTCACCCTGACCACCAAGGCCGGTCTCGTCCGAGCCCATGCCAACGCCACCGACCCCGCCGCCGCCGTCGACCAGGTCGTCGACCGTCTCGAACGCCAGGTGAAGAAGCTGAAGGGCCGCCGGGTCGACCGCACCCAGCATGCCGAAGGGGTCAAGGCCATCCCGCCGCTGCCCGTCGACGAGCTCGGCGATGCCCCCGGTGCATCCCGCTCCGCCGGGCCGGACCAGGACGGCCCTGTGGACGACAACAAGACTGACCAGGCCCCGGTCGTGTACCGTCGCCCTGACGGCGACTCCGGGCCCGACGAGCAGGAACCGTGAGCAGCCAGCAACGAGCCAGGGGGGTCCGGGGGCTCATGCCGCAGCCGGCCGCCCCCGGCGGGATCAGGGAGTGAGAGGGGAGAGCGTGGCCGACGACCGGCAGGCGCGACCGCGGGGCGCAGGTGATGCCATCCGCGTGCTGATCGTGGACGACCACGCGTTGTTCCGCCGTGGGCTCGAGATGGTGCTCGAGCAGGAGGACGACGTCGAGGTCGTGGGGGAGGCGGGCGACGGCTCCGAGGCGATCGAGAAGGCCCAGGAGCTCATGCCCGACGTGGTGCTGATGGACGTCCGCATGCCGCGGCGCAGCGGCATCGAGGCGACCCAGACCATCAAGGACCTCATCCCCCACGCCAAGATCCTGATGCTGACCATCTCCGACGAGGAAGCCGACCTCTACGACGCCATCAAGGCAGGCGCCAACGGCTACCTCCTCAAGGAGATCTCGATCGAGGAGGTCGCCAACGCGATCCGCTCGGTCGCCCAGGGCCAGTCGCTGATCTCGCCGTCGATGGCCTCCAAGCTCCTGAACGAGTTCGCCACGATGGTCAAGCGGGCCGACGAGAAGCAGCAGGTCCCGACCCCGCGGCTCACCGAGCGGGAGATGGAGGTCCTCAAGCTCGTCGCCAAGGGCCACAACAACCGCGACATCGCCAAAGAGCTCTACATCTCCGAGAACACCGTCAAGAACCACATCCGCAACATCCTCGAGAAGCTGCACCTGCACTCGCGGATGGAAGCGGTGGTGTACGCGGTCCGCGAGAAGCTGCTGGAGATCAAGTAGCGGCCGCGGATGGCCACCGTTCTGGCACTTGACGTCGGCGGGACCAAACTGGCCGCCGCGGTGGTCGACGACGCCGGTCGCATCCTGGGTCGTGGCCGGGTGCCCTCGCCGACCGGCACCGATCCCGAGCAGCTCTACGAGGCGCTGCTGGCCTGCGCGGCCGCGGCCCTCCGAGGTGCCGACGTCATCCCCGGCGACCTGGACGGCATCGGCGTGGCCGCCGCCGGTCCAATGGTGTGGCCCTCGGGCGAGGTCTCGCCGCTCAACATGCCCGCCTGGCGGGGCTTCCCGCTGCGCAAGCGCCTGGCCGAGGAGTTCGCCTGCGGCCTCGTCCTGATCCACAACGACGCCGTCGGCCTGACCGTGGGCGAGCACTGGAAGGGCGCCGGGTCCGGGACCTCCAACCTGCTCGGCGTCACCGTCTCCACCGGGGTCGGCGGCGGCCTCATCCTCGACGGCCGCCTCTACCACGGCTTCAGCGGCAACGCCGGCCATGTCGGCCACGTCGTCGTCGAGCCTGACGGCCCGCCCTGCGCCTGCGGCGGGCGCGGCTGCCTGGAGGCGATCGCGTCGGGGCCCAACACCGTGCGCCACGCCCTGGACGACGGCTGGCGGCCCCGACCCGGGGTGGTCGCCGACGGGGTCGCCCTGGCCGCGGCGGCCGCGGCCGGGGACGAGATCGCCCTTCGCAACGTGGCCAGGGCCGGCAGGGCCGTCGGGACGGCGATCGCTTCCTGCGCCAGCCTGCTCGACCTCGAGGTGGCGGCCATCGTCGGCGGCTTCTCCCAGTCCGGCCCGTCCTTCTGGGAGCCGCTCCACCAGGCGTTCACCACCCACGCCGGCTTCCCGTTCGCGGCCGCCTGCCGGGTCGTCCCCGGCCAGCTCGGCGAAGCGGCCGGCCTGCTCGGCGCGGCCGCCTTCGTGCTCGACCCCGATCGCTACGGCTGGGACCCCGACCCGGCCAGGGGTCACTAGAATGGGATTTTGGCTGCGAACTGAATCCGGCGGGTGATGGTCGGCCCACCGGTCTGAGGAGGATCCGACCCGTGGTGCTGTCCAAGGTCCTGAGCTTCGGCGAAGGCAAAGAGCTGCGTCGGTGTCAGGCGATGGTGCCCGAGATCAACGCGTTCGAGCCAGCGATGCAGGCGCGCTCGGACGCAGAGCTGCGCCAGCTCACCGATAGCTTCCGCAAGCGGCTGGCCGACGGCCAGACGCTCGACGACCTGCTGCCCGAGGCGTTCGCGGCGGTGCGCGAGGCCAGCGTCCGCACCCTCGGCAAGCGGCATTTCGACGTCCAGCTGGTCGGCGGCGTCGCCCTGCACGGCGGTCACATCGCCGAGATGAAGACCGGTGAGGGCAAGACGCTGACCTCGACCCTGCCCGCCTACCTCAACGCCCTCACCGGCGAGGGTGTCCACATCGTCACCGTCAACGACTACCTGGCCCGGCGCGACGCCGAGTGGATGGGCGTCATCCACCGCTTCCTGGGGCTGGATGTCGGGGTGATCCTGGCCACCATGCAGCCCCACGAGCGCCGGCCCTCCTACGACGCCGACATCACCCACGGGACCAACAACGAGTTCGGCTTTGACTACCTGCGCGACAACATGGCCGTCTTCACCGAGGACCTGGTCCAGCGCGGCCACGCCTACGCCATCGTGGACGAGGTCGACTCCATCCTGGTCGACGAGGCCCGCACCCCGCTGATCATCTCCGGGGCGACCGAGCAGGGCCACCGCTGGTACCAGCAGTTCGCCCGCCTGGCCCCGAGGCTCCAGCGCGACCTCCACTACGAGGTCGACGAGGGCAAGCACACCGTGGCCATCAACGAGGCCGGGATCGCCAAGGTGGAGGAGATCCTCCAGATCGAGAACCTCTACGACGCGATCAACACCCCCCTCGTCCACCACCTGCAGAACGCCATCCGGGCCAAGGAGCTCTACAAGCGCGACGACGAGTACATCGTCCGCGACGGCGAGGTGCTGATCGTCGACGAGTTCACCGGGCGAGTGCTGGAGGGCCGGCGCTACTCCGAGGGGCTCCACCAGGCCATCGAGGCCAAGGAGTCGGTCCCGATCAAGGAGGAGAACCAGACCTACGCCACCATCACCCTGCAGAACTACTTCCGGATGTACGACAAGATCTCCGGGATGACGGGCACGGCCAAGACCGAAGCGGCCGAGTTCAACCACATCTACAAGCTGGGCGTGGTAGAGGTCCCGACCAACAAGCCGATGATCCGCCAGGACCATGGCGACGTGATCTACAAGAGCGAGCAGGCCAAGTTCGAGGCCCTGGCTGACGAGATCGCCGAGCGCCACGACCGCGGCCAGCCGATGCTGGTCGGCACCGTCTCCATCGAGAAGTCGGAGCGGGTCAACCGCCTGCTGGAGAAGCGGGGGATCAAGGCCGAGATCCTCAACGCCAAGCACCACGAGCGCGAGGCCCACATCATCGCCCAGGCCGGCCGGCTCGGCGCCGTCACCGTGGCCACCAACATGGCCGGTCGCGGCGTCGACATCATGCTCGGCGGCAACGTCGAGTACCTGGCCGAGGAGTCGCTGCGGGCCAAGGGCATGGACCCGCTGGAGACCCCGCCCGAGGAGTGGAACGCGGCCAAGCAGGCAGCCATCGAGGAGAAGACCCGCCAGGTCGCCGACGAGCACCAGCAGGTCGTCGACCGGGGCGGGCTGGCCGTGCTCGGCACCGAGCGCCACGAGTCCCGCCGGATCGACAACCAGCTCCGCGGCCGCTCCGGCCGCCAGGGCGACCCGGGCGAGTCCCGCTTCTACCTGTCCCTCGAGGACGACCTGATGCGGATGTTCGCCACCAAGACCGTCGGCAACCTGATGGAGCGGCTGTCGCTGCCCGACGACGTGCCCATCACCCACAAGCTGGTGACCCGGGCGATCGCCAACGCCCAGCGCCAGGTCGAGTCGCAGAACTTCGAGCGCCGCAAGAACGTCCTCAAGTACGACGAGGTCATGAACAAGCAGCGCCAGGTCATCTACGAGACCCGTCGCCGCATCCTGGAAGGCGGCGACGAGCTGCGCGACCAGACCCTCGGCTTCCTCGGCGACGTGGTCGCCAACCTGGTCACCGAGTACTGCCCCGAGGGCGTCTACCCCGAGGAGTGGGACTTCGAGGGCCTGTTCAAGGCGATCGGCCAGCTCTACCCGACCCAGATCCAGCCCGAGACCCTCGAGCTCGACGGCCTCGACCATGCCGAGTTCGAGAACATGCTCCTCGACGACGCCGAGCGCGCCTACAAGGAACGCGAGGCCGAGTTCGGCGCCGACCTGCTCCACGCCCTTGAGCGCCGAGTGCTCCTGACCGTCCTCGACCGGCACTGGCGCGAGCACCTCTATGAGATGGACTACCTCCAGGAGGGCATCGGCCTGCGCGCCATCGGCCAGCGCGACCCGCTGGTCGAGTACCAGCGCGAGGGCTTCGACATGTTCGTGGCCATGCAGGACTCCATCAAGCGCGAGGCCGTGGCCTACGTCTTCAACGCCTCCATCCAGGTCGTCGAAGAGCAGGAGGAGCACCGCCAGGCCCCGCCCCTACAGCCAACCCAGCTCAGCTCCGCCGTCACCGAAGCCGAAGAGCGGGCCACCGCCACCCAGCAATCCCAACGCCCAGGCGGCAAGAAGGTCGGCCGCAATCAACCCTGCCCCTGCGGCTCAGGCAAGAAATACAAGCTCTGCCACGGCGCCTCCGCCCCCCGCCCCTAGCCCGCCCCCACCACCTGCGCGGGCAGGACCAGTCGGCGACGCCCCTCACGCCTGACCGGGCGATGCCACGGGGACATGACTGTCGACGTGGGTACGTGGGCTGCGCTCTTGGCGACCCGACCTGTCCATGGTCGGACCGAGGCCACCGCCCTTGCCTCGGCGGCGGTGTTCTGACCGGAAGGGTTATGCGGAGGTGGCGCGAAGCTTGGAGCGGACTCGCGGCCGGGGGCGGACCTGCCGTCCGGAGCGGCGGAGGTCGCGCTCAGACCGGTCCCGGTCGTGCGGGATGCTCACGTCCAGCCGGAACTCGGCGGCGCTCGACGGCCGCAGGTCCTTCCAGTAGCGCTCCGCCATCCCGGCCATCTCGACCCCCGAACCCTCGTGCCGCCCGGACCCGCTCCGCCGTGTCCCGGGAGCTTAGCCGTCCATCGACTCCAGGGCCATGGTTTCTTCGAACTTGTCTGTTCTTCGTCGCGGATCCCGATCGGGTTCATCATGACGATCCGCCGTCTCGGCCGGGTGTCATGGCCGTGTCGGTCTCGTTACGCCACCAGCGCAGCTCGGTCACGGTCCAGCGACCCCCACACGCGTCGAGTCGGAGCGCCACCGGCCGAACCAGCTCACCCTTGCGAACCACCGCGACGGTGTCGGCAAGCCCGGGCCTGTCCTCCTGACATCGCACCGAGATGAGCGACCGGCCGCTCGGAAGTGGCCCACCCCGCCGCCCGATGCGGTGCTCCAGCACCTCCCACAACCGCGGGCTGAAGATCCGTTCCAGCTGCGCCGCACTCCGGCAGCCAGCCTCCACCTCGAGTAGCGCCAGGGCGATATCCCTCGTGACCGCCACCGGCGACGGCAGGTCCGCCCTCGCCCGCCGCCGCGCCGTCCACAGATCCCGCTCCGCCGCATCCCGCACCACCACAAACCGGTTGCTACGAGCCGCCGCCCTCCGCAGCCTCTGCTGCCGTCTCCGCCACTCCGACAGGTCGACCACCCCAGCCGGCACGGCCACCCGGGAGGGGTCGGCCACCCGGGAGGGGTCGGCCACCTGGGGGAGGTCGGCCACCTGGGAGGGGTCGGCCACCTGGGAGGGGTCGGCCACCCGGGAGGGGCTCACCACCCGCACCGGGCCTGTGGCCCCGTTCGGCGCCGGTTGTTCGTCCTCGCGCCGCTCGTGCATGCCTTCCTGACCTGGCCACTGTGGTGCCGATGTCGTCATGGAGGCACTCTCCTATGTTTGACTCCATTTGCCTTCGTTTGACTCTACTATCCTCTGAAAGGAGAGTGCAGCAGCGCATCCACAGCCCAGCCGTAGGTCGTGCCGTAGGGCTGCGGAGCAGTCAGGGAGTCACCGCCAGCGCCCACGAGTGCCCGGCGGCTGGAACCGGGCGGCCCAGACCTCCCGCGGTGAGGCAGGCTTCGAACAGCGCCGCCACCTGTGAGGACGAAGCCGCCCGGGCC
>JASLIH010000268.1 GCA_030152105.1 Actinomycetes bacterium | reverse complement strand
ACCCGGCGACCCGGCTGCTGTGCTAGAGGCCGGTCGAGCGGGCGATGAGGATGCGCATGATCTCGCTGGTGCCCTCGCCGATCTCGAGGACCTTGGCGTCGCGGTAGAAGCGGGCGACGGGGAACTCCTCCATGTAGCCGTAGCCGCCGTGGACCTGGACGGCGTCGCGGGCCGAGGTGACGGCGGCTTCGGAGGCGTACAGCTTGGCGATGGCGGCCTCGCGGCCAAACGGCTGGCCGGCGTCGAGCTTGGCCGCGGCCCGCTGCCAGGCCAGGCGGGCGGTGTGGGCTCTGACCTCCATGTCGGCGATCTTGAAGGCGATCGCCTGGAACCCGGCGATCGGCTGGCCGAAGGCCTGGCGCTCGCGGGCGTATTTGGTGGACTCGTCGACGCAGCCCTGGCAGAGGCCGGTGGCCAGGGCGGCCACGGCGATCCGGCCCTCCTCCAGGGTGCGCAGGAAGTTGGCCAGGCCGGCGCCGCGCTCGCCCAGGGTGTTGGCCACCGGCACCCGGCAGCTCTCGAAGACCAGCTCGCGGGTGTCGGAGGCGTGCCAGCCGATCTTGGCGTAGGTGCGGCCGACCCGGTACCCGGGGGTGCCGGTGGGCACGATGATGCTGGTGATCTCGTTGCGGCCGTCGGGCCGCTGGCCGGTCACGGCGGCCACGGTGACCAGCCCGGAGCGGTCCAGGCCGGCGTTGGTGATGAACGCCTTGGTGCCGTCGATCACCCACTCGTCGCCCTCGAGGACCGCCTTGGTGGACAGGGCGCCGGCGTCCGACCCGCCGGCCGGCTCGGTGAGCCCGAAGGCCCCCAGCCGCTCTCCGGTGGCCAGCGGGCGCAGCCAGCGCTGGTGCTGGTCTCCGGTGCCGTAGCGCCAGATCGGCATCGCCCCCAGCCCGACCGCCGCCTCAAGCGTGATGGCCACCGACGAGTCGACCCGGCCCAGCTCCTCGACGGCCAGGCACAAGGTGGTGTAGTCGGCGCCCATGCCGCCGACCTCCTCGGGGAACGGCAGCCCGAACAGGCCCATGCCGGCCATCTGGTCGAGCACCACCGGGTCCAGGGCCCCGGCCCGGTCCATCGCCTCCGCCCGGGGGGCCACCACCTCCTCGGCGAAGGCCCGGACGATCTTGCGGAACTCCTCCTGCTCTGGGGTCAGCTCGAAATCCATCGGCACTCCCTTGTGGGATGGAACGGCCAGTTCGGGCGCCTCGTGGGCGACCTGGCCATGCTATCCGCCGCCGCCCTCCCGAGGGTCGTACTCGAGGGCGAGCAGGGCCAGGTCGTCGTCGTGGCGGCCCTCGGCGTGGCGGTCGACCAGCTCGACCAGCCGGTCGAGGGCCTCGGTCAGCGAGTCGGCGGCGACCGCCTGCTCGAACACCGAGCGGTCGAGGAACTCGCCGGCGGCGTTGCGGGCCTCGACCAGGCCGTCGGTGTAGCAGATCAGGCGGTCGCGGGGGCGCAGGTGGCCCTGGCTCTCGTTGGCCTGGGTGCCGAGGCCGAGGGGGGCGGCCACCTGGACCAGGCGCGGGCCGGCGCCAAGGGGGGCGGGGTGGCCGGCCGAGGCGAGCAGGATGCGGCCGTCGGGGTGGACCCGGCCGGCCAGGGCGGTCACGAAGTCCTCGTCGCCGCCTTCGCGGGCCACCAGCCGGTCGAGCCGGTTGAGGATGCGGGCCGGGCCGGCCCCCTCGCCGGCCAGGCTGCGGAAGGCGCCCTTGAGGACGGCGGCCAGCGAGCTCGCCTCCAGCCCCTTGCCGCGGGCGTCGGCCAGGATGAACGCCAGGCCGCGCTCGTCCAGCTCGACCACGTCGTAGAAGTCGCCGCCGATCTGAGCAAGGCCGCTGGCCGACTGGTACCTGACCCCGACCTGGAACCCGGCCACCCAGTCCGGCGGGGTGGTCAGCAGCAGGGCCTGGACCTGCTCAAGGACCTCGGTCTGGGCCCGCACCCGCTCGGACCCGGAGATGGCCCGGGCACCGAGGCTGGCGAAGCTCTCGGAGGCCTCCAGCGCCTGGGCCGACAGCTTGGGGTCGCGCTTCCAGGCGAGCACGATGGTGCCGAGCTGCTCGCCGGCCCGGTCGAGCAGCGGCAGCCAGAGCAGGCTGCTGAGGCCGCGGGCCTCCAGCATCGGCGCCTCCGGCTCGGTCGAGGCGCGCACACTGACCCGCCGGGTCACGGTCATGAAGGCGGCCGGGAAGCTGGCCCTCGGCAGCCGCAGCGGCATCGCCGGGACCTCGGGGTCGCGGGCCTGGCCGACGGTCACCATCTGGTCGCCCTGGCGGCGGTAGACGGCGGCCACGTTGGCCGCGTACAGCGTCCGGGCCGAGCGGGCCAGCAGGTCGTAGGCCTCCTCCGGCTCCAGCCCGGCGGCCAGCGACCCGGCCATCCGGATGGTGTCGGCGGCCCGCTCCAGGGCCGACTGCTCGCGCTGGGCGGCGCCCCAGTTGACCAGGGCGAACAGCGTGGCCAGGGTGATCAGGAGCAGGCGGATGAACAGCTGGCCGCCGACCAGCTTGCCGGTCCACACGCCCAGGGCGCCGGCCACCACCAGGGTGACCAGGCCGACGGCGATGACCTGGCTGCGGCGGCTCGACACCCGGCTGGCCAGCAGCGGGGCCAGGACCAGGAAGCCGCCCACGACCACCCCGCTGGACAGCAGCTCGACCAGGGACACGAAGGCGATCACCAGGTACGGGAGCAGCCAGCCGCGGGTCGCCGCGACCATCCGGGTGCCGGCCGTGACCGGCCTGGCCGCCTCCTGCAACTGCGCTCCTCCCGCCTGGCTTGCCCGACGGGAGCCTGAACGATCCAGCGGCCCACGACAAGACGGAGCTTGCTCTAGGATGACCGCTCTGACCGATCCCGAGGAAAGGCTCCTTCGGCATGCGAACGCTGGTCACGGGCGGTTCCGGCTTCATCGGCTCGGCGGTGGTCGACCGCCTGGCCGGCCACGGGCACCAGGTGACGGTGGTCGACGACCTGTCGACCGGGCGGCGGGAGAACCTGGCCGACGCGCTGACCTCCGGGCGGGTCGAGCTGGCCGAGGTCGACCTGGCCGGGCCGGAGCTGGCCGGGGTGGTCGCCGGGGCGCGCCCCGAGGTCGTCTACCACCTGGCCGCCCAGATCGACGTCCGCCGCAGCGTCAGCGACCCGCTGCACGACGCCCGGGTCAACGTGCTCGGGACCATCGCGCTGGCCAAGGCGGCCCTTGCCGCCGGCTGCCGGCGGCTGGTCTTCGCCAGCTCCGGGGGGACGGTCTACGGCGAGCCCGACCCGTCGGCCCTGCCGATCGACGAGCGCTACCCGCCCCGGGTCACCAACCCCTACGGGGTGTCCAAGCGGTCGGCCGAGGACTACCTGGCCAGCTTCGCCGAGCTACACGGCCTGGAGCCGGTCAGCCTGCGTCTCGGCAACGTCTACGGGCCCCGGCAGGACCCTCACGGCGAGGCCGGGGTGGTGGCCATCTTCTGCAACCGGCTGCTGGCCGACGAGCCGGTGACGATCTTCGGCGACGGCCGCCAGACCCGCGACTACGTGTTCGTGGAAGACGTGGTCGACGCGTTCATGGCCGGGGGCGAGCACCCGGACGCGCCCGGGGCCCGGGTCAACATCGGCACCGGGGTGGAGACGTCGGTGCTGGAGCTGTACGACGCCCTGCGGGAGGTCGCCGGGTTCGGCGCCGACCCCGAGTTCGCCCCGGCCCGGCCGGGCGAGCTGGCCCGGATCGCGCTGGACTGCTCCGAGGCCCGGCGGGTCCTCGGCTGGGCCCCCAAGGCCGACCTGGCCGACGGGCTGGCCCGCACCTGGGCCTGGGCGTTCCAGGAGGTCAACGCCGGGAGCGTCGGCGGGTGACAACCCGGTGAGCCGGGAGGGGTCCGGGGAACCCCGGAGGGGTGCCTCGGTGCATCCCCTGGTCCGGGTGGAGGTGGCCGCGCGGGTGGCCACCGTGACCCTGGACCGGCCGGAGGCGCTGAACGCCATCTCGACCGAGCTGGCCGTCGACCTGGCCGAGGCGGTCGAGCCGCTGGCCACCGACCCGGGCGTCCGGGCGGTGGTGCTGACCGGGGCCGGGGAGCGGGCCTTCTGCGTCGGGGCCGACCTCAAGCAGCGGGCGGGCTTCGACGACCACGGCTGGTTCGTGCAGCGGGAGGCGTTCCGGCGCGGCTTCGCGGCCGTGCGGCGCTGCCCCCTGCCGACGGTCGCGGCCGTGTCCGGCTTCGCCCTGGGCGGCGGCACCGAGCTGGCCCTGTCCTGCGACCTGGTGGTGGCGGCCGACGACGCCACCTTCGGCCTCCCCGAGGTCCGCCTCGGCCTGGTCCCGGCCGGCGGCGGCACCCAGCTGCTGGTCCGGCGGGTCGGCCGGTCGGTGGCCAGGGACCTGGTGCTGACCGGCCGCCGGGTCGGGGCCGACGAGGCCCTGCGGCTCGGCCTGGCCGACCGGGTCGTGCCCCGGGGCAGGGCGGTGGCCGCGGCCACCGCCCTGGCGGCCGAGATCGCCGGCAACGCCCCCACCGCCGTCCGCATGGCCAAGTGGGCCCTCGAGGTGGGCGGCGACCTGCCGGTGGAGGCGGCCATGGAGGTCGAGGACCAGGCCTGGCGCCGGGCCGTGCTGTCGGACGACCGTCGCGAGGGCATCGCCGCCTGGACCGAGAAGCGCGACCCCGAGTTCGGCTAGCGGGTGGCGTCGCTGCGGGCCTGCTCGGCGGCCAGGTCGAGCTCGAACCAGACCGTCCAGCCGTCCGGGCTGCCGTCGATGCCCCAGCGGTCCGAGAGGGCGTCGAACAGGTCGAGGCCGCGGCCGGTCATCGACTCCAGGTGGTGGACCCGGCGCCTGGGGCTGGTCGGGCCGCCGCCGTCGTGGACCTCGACCCGGAGCAGGTCGTCGGAGATCAGGTACTGGACCGAGAAGGTGCCGCCGTTGCCCGAGGCCGAGTGGAGGACGGCGTTGGTCGCGGCCTCACTGACGAGGAGCCGGCTGACGTCGCGGGCGGGACCGCCGGACTGGATCGCGGAGACCACGAAGCGACGGGCCGCCGCGACCTGGTCGGCATGCCCGGTGAACTCCCGACGTCCCTGCGCCTCCAACGTCCCCGCTTCCGACGACCGGATGACAACCCCCTATGGCGACGTTCCGGCCTGTACCTCGACCACGACCTGTCCGGCGGCAACAGGTCCGCCAACGGGCGATGTTACCCCGACCACCGTGCCATGAAACGGAGCCAGCAGCGGGGTCTCCATCTTCATGGCCTCGACCACGGCCAGCACCTCGCCTTCGGCCACCTGCTGGCCCGCGACGACGTTCACCTTGGCCAGGGTCCCGGCCAGCGGTGCGACCACCATGCCGCCGCCGGTCCCGCCCTCCGAGCGGCTGGGCCGGTGCCGGTAGAGCCGGACCGGCCAGGTCCGCCCGCCGGCGGTGACGTGGAAGTCGGCCTCGGCCGCCGGAGCCGCCGCCGGGGCCAGGCCGCCGAGGTCGAGCGCCTCCTCCAGCCAGGTCGTCCAGTGCCTGGCCGCCCGGAAGTCGTCGTGGTCCAGCACCCGGGCCAGGGCCGGGGTGGTGGTGGCGACCCCCTCGACGGCCAGGTCGTCGAGGGCGGCCCGCATCCGGGCGATCGCCCGGTCGCGGTCGGGGGCCCAGACGACCAGCTTGCCCAGCAGGTCGTCGTAGAACTCGGAGACGGTGTCGCCGGCCTCGTAGCCGGCGTCGACCCGCACGCCGGGGCCGCCCGGCCAGCGCAGGGCGGTGATCGTGCCCGGGGTGGGCAGGAACCCACGGGCCGGGTCCTCGGCGTTGACCCGGCACTCGATGGCGTGGCCGCGGACGGCGACGTCCTCCTGGGTGAGGCCGAGGGGCTCGCCGGCCGCCACCCGTAGCTGGGCGGCGACGATGTCGACCCCGGTGATCTCCTCGGTGATGGGGTGCTCGACCTGGATGCGGGTGTTCATCTCCAGGAACCAGGCGCCGCCAGAGTCCGGGTCCCAGAGGAACTCGACGGTGCCGGCGCCGACGTAGCCGCACGCCTTGGCCACGGCCACCGCCCAGGTGCGGAGCTGCTGGCCCACGCCGGCCGGCAGCCCGGGCGACGGCGCCTCCTCGACCAGCTTCTGGTGGCGGCGCTGCACCGAGCAGTCCCGCTCCCCCAGCTGCACGATGGCCCCGTGGCTGTCGGCCAGGACCTGGACCTCGACGTGGCGGGGCCGGGGGAAGAACCGCTCCAGGTAGCAGGTGCCGTCGCCGAAGGCGGCGGTGGCCTCGCGGGTCGCCGAGGCAAGGGCGTCGGCGGCCTCGGCCGGCCCGGCGACGACGCGGATGCCGCGCCCGCCCCCGCCGGCGGCCGCCTTGACCGCCACCGGCCAGCCGTGGGCCTCGCCGAAGGCGACCACCTCGGCGGCGTCAGCGACCGGGTCGGTGGTACCGGGCACGGGCTCGACCCCGGCGGCCAGCACGGCCCGCCTGGCGGCCAGCTTGTCGCCCATCTGGGCGATCGCCTCGGGCGGCGGGCCGACCCAGGCCAGCCCGGCCTGGGTCACCGCCCGGGCGAAGCCGGCGTGCTCGCTCAGCAGCCCGTACCCGGGGTGGACGGCCTCGGCCCCGGCCTCGGCGGCCGCGGCCAGCAGCCGGTCCTGGTCCAGGTACGACTCGGCCACCGCCGACCCGCCAATGGCCACCGCCCGGTCGGCCTCCCGGACGTGGAGGGCCCCGGCGTCCGGGTCGGAGTAGACGGCGATCCCGGTCAGGCCAAGCTCCCGGCAGGCCCGCAGCACCCGCACGGCGATCTCCCCCCGGTTGGCCACCAGCACGGACCGGAACGGCCGGGCGGGCCGGGAGGTCATACCGGCGGGACCCCGTGCCTGCGGCGGGTGAACTCGCGGTCCTTGCCTGCAGCAAAGGCCAGGCGGCGCGCCAGCTGGGCGCGGAGGTCGTCGGGGTCGACGACCGCGTCCACGACCAGGTCGGCGGCCAGCCGGACCAGGTCGACGTCCTCACGGTATTCACGCTGGAGCCGCTCCACCTCGGCCGGGCGCGCGGCCTCGGGGAGCTCGGCCAGCTTGTTGTAGTAGACGGCGTTGACGGCCGCCTCCGGGCCCATGACCGCGATCGAGGCGGTGGGCAGGGCCAGGGTGGCGTCGGGCTCGAACCCGGGCCCGGCCATGGCGTACAGCCCGGCCCCGTACGCCTTGCGGACGACCACACAGATCTTGGGCACGGTGGCCTCGCTGACCGCCGTGATCAGCTTGGCCCCGTGGCGGATGATGCCCTGGCGCTCGACCTCGGTCCCGATCATGAACCCGGGCACGTCGGCCAGGAACACCAGCGGCAGGTTGAAGGCGTCGCACAGCCACACGAACCGGGCCACCTTGTCGGCCGAGTCGACGAACAGGACCCCGCCCTTGACCATCGGCTGGTTGGCCACGATGCCGACGGCCCTGCCCTCGATCCGGCCCAGCCCGCAGACGACCTCGGCGGCGAACTCGCGCTTGATCTCGAAGAAGCTCTCGGTGTCGACCACGGCCGCGACCAGCGGGTAGACGTCGAAGGGCTGCGACTCGTCGGTGGGGATCAGGGGGGCGACCGGCCCGGGGTAGGCCGGCCCCCGAGGGGCCTCGGCCGGCGGGTCGCCCCGCCAGTTCCCCGGGAAGTACGACAGGTAGCGGCGGGCCGCCTGGATGGCCTCGTCCTCGTCGGCGCAGAGCAGGTCGCCGCAGCCCGACACCCGGCAGTGCATGGCCGCCCCGCCCATCTCCTCAAGGGTGGTCCGCTCCCCGATCACCATCTCGGCCATGCGCGGCGACCCCAGGTACATGGAGGCGTTGTGCTCGACCATGAAGACCACGTCGCAGAAGGCCGGGATGTAGGCCCCGCCGGCCGCCGACGGTCCGAACAGGCAGCACACCTGCGGCACCCGGCCCGACAGCCGGACCTGGTTGTAGAAGATCTTCCCGGCCCCGCGGCGGCCCGGGAACATCTCCACCTGGTCGGTGATCCGGGCCCCGGCCGAGTCGACCAGCCACAGCATCGGGACCTCGTGACGCAGCGCGTACTCCTGGACGCGGAGGATCTTCTCGACCGTCCTGGCACCCCAGGACCCGGCCTTGACGGTCGAGTCGTTGGCCATCACCGCCACCGTGCGCCCGCCGACCGTGCCGATCCCGGTGACCACCCCGTCGGCCGGCAGGTCCCCGGCCAGCGCGTTGGCCAGCAGCCCGTCCTCGACGAGCTCCTCGGCCGAGTCGAGCAGCCGGGCCAGCCGCTCCCGCACGAACAGCTTGCCCTGCTCCCGGGCCTTGGTGTGGTAGCGCTCGGCCCCGCCG
Organism: Actinomycetes bacterium; assembly: GCA_030152105.1. The sequence goes on along the minus strand of JASLIH010000268.1, from coordinate 92 downwards.
GCCCTGGCCTGCTTGGCCAGCGCCCGCAACGCCGGCTCCGGCCGCTCCGCCGCTGGTTCGGTCACGCCCCGATCCTACCGGTCGGCCGGCCA
>JASLIH010000248.1 GCA_030152105.1 Actinomycetes bacterium | reverse complement strand
GCGGCCTCGGCCTCCAGGGCGTCCTTGGCGGCCAGGGCCGCCTGGGCGGCGCGGAGGGCGTCGTCCTCGTGCAGGGTCGGGACGCCGAAGACCCCGACGATGCGCCGGCCGACCACGGCCGACAGCCGCCCGCCGTGCCGTTCCAAGGTGGCGCCGAGGACGGCCTGGGCCCGCTCCAGGACGGCCCGCAGGGCCTCCGGGTCGAGGCCCCCGCCGGAGCGGGACACGACCTCCAGCTCGGCGCAGAGCACCGTCACCGGCTTGCGGGCCGGCACGGCGGCGGCGGCCGGCGGCGGCGCCGGCGCGGTCAGCAGGGCCGGGTCGTGGCGCAGGATCGCCCCCTCCAGCTCCCCGAGGGCCGGCGCCGGCTCAAGGCCGAGCTCGTCGAGCAGCAGCTCCCGGACCTCGCGGTAGGCCTCGAGGGCCTCGGCCTGGCGGCCGCTGCGGTAGAGGGCGAGCATCAGCTGGCCGCGGAGCCGCTCACGCAGTGGCTGCTCAGCGACCAGGCGCTGGAGCTCGCCGACCAGCTCGGCCCCGGCGCCCACGGCCAGGTCGGCCTCGACCCGCTCCTCCACACAGACCAGGCGCAGCTCCTCCAGTCGGGCGATCTCGGCCTGGGCGAACGGCTCGTAGCGGAAGTCGGCCAGCGCCGGCCCCCGCCACAGGGCCAGCGCCTCGGCCAGGGTGTCGGCGGCCTCGGCGGCGGCGCCGTCGGTCAGGGCCTGGCGACCCTGGGCGAGCAGGCGCTCGAACCGGCTCAGGTCGACCTCGTCGGGGACGGCCCGGAACAGGTACCCGGGCGGCCGGGTCACCAGCCGGCCCTGGGGCAGGGCCCGCCGCAGCCGCGACACGGCCGCCTGGAGGGCGTTGGCCGCCCCCGGGGGCGCGTCCTCGCCCCACAGCTCCATCAGGACCCGCTCGCTGGCCAGCACCTGGTTGGCGTGCAGCACCAGCAGGGCGAGCACAGCCCGCTGGCGGGCTCCCCCGTACGCGATCGACCGCCCGCCGTCCGCCAGCTCCAGCGGACCCAGGAGGCGAACCTCCATCGTTCCTCCAGGGCGAGTTGATGCGCCCCGCGCATTGTCCCGCCCCGGAAGAGTGCGGGACAACCGCGGCGGTTCCGGAGCTGTCAGCCGGCTGTCAGCGGCCGGGCGCAGGCTCCGTCCCAACACCGGAAGGGGGACCACCCCCGGACCAAGGAGGAACCATGCCGAAGCTCATGCGGGCGCTCGTGCTCGGCGCCATGCTGGCGGTCCTGAGCTCGGCGACGGCCGCCGTCGCCCAGCCACCCGTCCCCCCTGACCAGTCCGTCAGGCACGTCCGGGCCGGCGAGCGCGCCCCACTGGGCCAGCCCGTCAGCCACAACGCGGGCGTCCAGCGGGACCGGGCCGTCGAGCGGCTGTCCACGGGTCAGCCCGGCCGGGAGAGCGGCGGGTCGACACTGGCTCAGCAGCGCCGCTGGTACTACGAGTCCACCCGGGTCCACCCGGCCGCTCCTTCGTCCCGGCCCGCCGACCGCGGAACCCCCGTGGCCCTGCTGACCGCTCTGGCCGCCGCCGCGGTGCTCGCCCTCTCCCTGGACGCCCTGTCCGTCCGCCGCAAGACCCGCAGGTCGGCCGCCCACCCCGCCACCTGACCAGATCACCCACCAACCCGATGGGGCTGCCGCACCCACCCGGCAGCCCCATCGTCCTGTTCCTCCGAGAGGTCGCCGCCGTCAGCCGTGGAGCTCCCGGTCGACGGCGGCGAGGGCCGCCGGGTCCAGCTTGGCGAGGGGCTCGAGGGCGTCCAGCCATCGTTCGCCGGCCAGCGCCTCGGCCAGGAGCCGCCGGACCCGCTGGTGGAACGAGTCGTCCGCGGCCGGGTCGAGGGTGGTGGCGGCCGCCAGGCGCTCGACGATGACCGCCCCCGCCTTCGCCCGGTCGTAGGGGTTGGGGATGGTCCGGGCGGTGTCCTCGGCCTCGGCGGCCACGGCCAGCGCACGGTCGAGGTCGACCGCGACCAGGGCCCCGGCCAGCGCGGCCAGTGCCCGTACCTGGGCTTCGAGGTCGGGGATGGCGCGGGCGGCCTGCTCGGCCCGCTCCCACTCGCTGGCGACAACGAGCGCCCCGACCAGGTCGCCGAGCGCCTCGGCGCGGGTGCCGGCGTCGTCGATGCCGTCGGCGGCCCGTTCGGCCCGGTCCCATTGCTCGACCGCGGCCAGCGCCTCGGCCACCACGGCCAGCATGTCGCTCCCCTCGTAGCTCTCGGCGCCGTCGGCAGCCCGCTCCGCCTCGGTGGCCAGGGCAGCCGCCCGGTCCCGGTCGACCGCAGCCAGGGCCTTGGCCAGCGTGCCCAGACGGAATGCCTGGTCAAGAGGCTGGGTCGAAATCCCGGCGCGGACGTCCCGCTCCATGTCGGCGGCGAGGGCGATCCCTCGATGCCGGTCGACCGCGACCAGGGCGCCGGCGACCGCAGCCAGCGCCTCCCGCTGGACGTCCGGGTCGAGGATCGCCCAGGCGGTCGCCACGGCATCGTCCCACTGCCCGGCGGCGGCCAGCGCCCTCGCCACCGCCGCTGACGCCCGCTGCTGTTCGACGGCGTCGGTGACCCGGCGAGCGACCCGCTGGGCGTCGGCGGCCAGGGCCGACGCTCTCGCCTGGTCAGCCTCGGCCACCGCCTCGGCCAGGGCCGCCAGCGCTTCGGCGTGGGCGGTGGGGTGCCGGTCGGCGAGGTGGCGGATGGTCCGCTCGGCCCGGTCCCACTGCCCGGCGCCGGCCATGGACCCGGCCACCGCCGTCAGCGCCGCCACCTGGTCGTCGGGTTCGGCAATGTCCCGGGCTGTCTGCTCTGCGCGGTCCCACTGCCCGGCGGCGGCCTGTGCCTCGGCCACCGCCCGCAGCGCGAAGTCAGGTGGAGAGAGGTCGCGGGCGGCTCGCTCGGCCAGCTCCACCTGCCCGGCGGCGGCGTGTGCCCGAGCTACCGCCTGCAACGCCCAGAACCTGCCCGCGTGGGGGATGCCACGCGCGGTCTGTTCGGCGTCGGTGGCGAGGCCCCGGGCCTGCTCCGGCGCGTGGGGGAGCACGACGGTGGCCACCGCGATCAGCGTCTCGGCGCGGCCGCGGGGGTCGGGGATGCCGCGAGCCTCCTGCTCGGCACGGTCCGAGTGCCCGGCCCTGGCCAGGGCCTCGGCCAGCGCCCGGGTGGCCTCGGCCCGAACCAGGGGGGCGGTGATGCTGGCGGCAACTCGATCGGCCTGCTCCCAGTCGTGGAGGTCGGCCAGGGCTCGGGCGACCCCGACCAGCGCGGAGTCTCTGCCCGTCGGGTAGGGGACGCGGCCGGCGGTCCGCTCGATGGCGGTGAGCAGGCGGGAGGCTCGATCCGGGTCGACCGTTGACAGTGCCCTGCAGGTCACGCTGACCGATTCGGCGTCGTCGGCTATCGGGTAGTGCCCGCGAGCGAGCCCCTCGGCCTCCTGCAGCAGCCCAAGGGACCGGTCGTGATCGTGGTCCATCATGGCGGCGCCCACCGAGGCCAGGGCCGCTGTC
>JASLIH010000211.1 GCA_030152105.1 Actinomycetes bacterium | reverse complement strand
ACCAACGGGCCCGACCAGACCCTGGGGAACTTCGACACCGCCCGGGTGCAGCGGATGATCGACATCGTGACGCCGATCTTCACCGCCCAGCGTCAGCCCCCCAAGGAAGGCCTCAAGCCCGAGGACATCGCCACCAACGAGTTCGTGGACACGAGCATCGGCGTCCGCGGATAACGCGGCCAAGGGGCTCGAACGACACTAGTGTAGTTACAAAGTTGTAGTTATACTGAAGCCTTACCTTGCCAAGCCTCACGCGCGTACGGGCCGAGCAGGGGAGTGCCAGTGCAACTACCGGTCGCCGGACGCGGCGACGAAGCACCACGAGGGCCGCAGCCGGTCGGGGCCGCCCTCGGTGCCGCCATGGTCGAGCTCCTGGCGAAGGCCGACCCGGACGCCCGACGCCTGCTCGGCCAGGTCGAGCGCCCCCTGGCCCGCCTGTGGCTGGCCGCCTGGCTGCCCGAGGCGCCCGAGGGCACCCGGGTCGAGCCCAACTGCAAGATCGGCCCCTACCGGGTCGACTTCCTGGTCCTGCCCCGGGTCGTGGTCGAGATCGACGGCGAGGGCCCGGTCCGGGCCAGCTCCGACCAGGTTGTCCGCGAGCGCCGCCGCGACCGCTACCTGGTCGCCCAGGGCTACGCCGTCCTCCGCTTCGCCGGCGACGAGGTCTTCACCAACCCCTGGCGCTGCGCCGAGGAGGTCCGCACCTACCTCCTCGGCCCCCGGGTCGCCGGCCTCGAGGGCGCCTAGAGGCCGGAGGTGGAGCGGGGATAGGCGACCTCGGGGTCGGTGGCCACGTTGACCAGGTAGGGGACGCCGGCGGCGAAGGCGCGCTGCAGGGCCGGGGCCAGCTCGGACGGGGTGGTGACCAGCTCGCCGGCGGCGCCGAGGGCCTCGGCGACCTGGTCGTAGCGGCACTGGGGCTGGAGGTCGGCGGCGACGTCATAGCCGTAGAGCATCCGCATGGGGTGCTTCTCCAGCCCCCAGATGCCGTTGTTGCCGCAGACGATCACCACCGGCAGGTTGTGGCGGACCAGGGTGTCCACGTCCATCAGGGAGAACCCGGCCGCGCCGTCGCCCAGCAGGAGCACGACCTGGGCCGAGGGGCGGGCCAGGCGGGCGGCGATGGCGTAGCCGAGGCCGGTCCCCAGGCAGCCGTAGGGTCCCGGGTCGAGCCAGTTGCCCGGCCGGGCCGGCTCCACGAACCGGCCGGCGAACGAGACGAAGTCGCCGCCGTCGCCGATCACGACCGCGTCGTCGGCCAGCACCCGCAGCAGCTCCCCGTAGACCCGGGCCGGGTGGATCGGGTCGGCCGGGCTGTCGAGCAGCTCGCGGTCGCCCTCGACCGCGGCCAGGGCCCGGTCGCGCAGGCGCTCGCGCCACGGTCCCGTGTCCGGTCGCCGCCCGCCCAGGCCGGTCACGGCCTCGGTCAGGGCGTCAAGGGTCAGGCCGAGGTCGCCGGCCACGCTCCCGGCCAGCTCCAGGTGGCCGGCCACCTGCCCGGGGGCGTCGGCCAGGTGCACCACCTTGGCCGGGGGTCCGCCGTCGCGGCCCCCGAAGCTGCCGTAGCCGAGCCGGAAGTCGAGCGGGGCCCCGGCCACCACCACCAGGTCGGCCGACGCGAAGGCGAGCGACCGGGCCCGGGTGACCAGCAGCCCGTCGCCGCCGGGGGCCAGGATGCCGCGCCCCTGCCCGTTGGCCACCACCGGCAGGGCGAGGGTCTCGGCACAGCGGCGGGCCGCGTCCTCGGCCCGGCCGGCCCAGACGTCCGACCCGAGGACCAGCACCGGCCGCTGCGCGTCCTGGAGGAGCCGGGCCACGGCGGCGACCGCGTCCGGGTCGGGCTGGCGCACGGGCGGCGGGCCGGGTTCGGGCAGCTCGGCGGTGGCCTGGGAGTACACCGCCTCCAGGGCCAGGTCGAGGAACACCGGCCCCCGGTGCGGCTCGGCGGCCAGCCGCAGCGCCCGGTCGACCTCTCCGGGGATGCCGGCGACGTCGCCGACGGTGCCGGCATGCTTGGTCAGGGTCGCGACCAGCGGAGGATGGTCGAGCTCCTGGAGGCTGCCCGTCCCCCACCTCCCGGTCGGGGCCCGCCCTCCCAGCACCAGCACCGGCGACCCGTTGAAGTGGGCGGTGGCGATCGCGCTGACCCCGTTGGTCACCCCGGGCCCGGCCGTGAGGACGGCCAGCCCCGGCCGCCGCTGCAGCTTGGCCGTGCCCTCGGCGGCGAACACCGCCGTCTGCTCGTGCCGCACGTCGACCAGCCGCAGCGGCGGGTCGGCCTTGACGGCCCCGTCGTACAGCGGGAACACGTGGCCCCCGGAGAGGGTGAACAGCTCCTCCACCCCGTGCCGCCGGGCCACGGCGACCGCCAGCGCCCCCCCGTGCCCTTCGAGCTTCGTCACGCCCACCACATCACCTCCACGCCAGGCCGGCCGCCCGATGCTACCGGCCCCACGGCCCGGCACCCGCCAGAACCCCCCGGCCGGCCCGCCGGGGATCGCCCGGATCCCGCCCATCTGGCCGAACCTGCCGGCTGGGCACCTCCGGGTCGCCTCTGGCACCCTGCTGCCCGTGATCGGACTGATCGTCCTCCTGACGGCCACCCTGGCCGCGCCTGCGGCCGCGACCGTCCCGGCCCCGGCGCCGGCCCCTCCGGCTGCTGTCCAGCTCGCGGCCTCGGGAATGGAACGGGGGCGGCCGCCGGAGGCGGCGATCCACTGGCGGCGGTCGCTGGCCCTCGGCAAGCCGAACCGGGGACGGCTGGCCGGCGGGGTCGAGCTGCCGGCGGCCGGGACCCACTTCGTCGCCGTCGACCCGGTCACCGGGACCAGCCCGAACCGGGCCTGGCGGCGCAACGGCACCGACCGGCTGCTCGAGGTGCTGCTGGGCGTCGCGGCCGAGCACGCCGCCGCCCATCCGGGCGCCCCCCGCCTGGTCGTCGGCGATCTGAGCCGCCCCCGGGGCGGTCGCTTCGGCCCCGAGTACGGGGGCGACGGCCACCGCTCCCACCAGAACGGGCTCGACGCCGACGACCTGCACGTCCGCATCCGCGCCGGCCCCAGGACCCACCGGTGACCCCGCCCGGCCGCCGGACCCTGACCCGCCGGGAGGCGCTGCTGGCCGGGGTCGTCCCGTTGCTCGCGGCCGTCGGCGGCTGCGACGGCCCTGCCGCCGAGGGGACCGCGCCCGGGCCACCGACGGCCACCGCCGCCGTCCCGCGCGGCCCGGTCCGCTCCGGTCTGGTCGCCTTCGGCGACTCTGGCGGCGGGCCGGCCCAGCCGGCGGTGGCCAGGGCGATGGAGCGCTGGGCGGCCACCCACCGGGTCGACGCCCTGGTGACCACCGGCGACAACGTCTACGAGCGGGGTGAGCCGGAGCTGTTCGCCGCCCAGCTCGACCAGCCCTACCGGACCCTGCGGCGGGGCCGGCCGCTGTGGGCGACCCTCGGCAACCATGACGTCAGCGCCGGCCACGGCGCCGAACAGCTCCGCCACCTGGGCCTGCCCGACCTCCCCTACGCCAAGTCCCTGCCCGGGCTCCAGCTGCTGTTCCTGGACGCCAACCGGGTCGACCAGGCCCAGGCGAGCTGGCTGGACGCGCGCCTGTCGGACCCTGCGCCGGACCTGCGGGCGGTGGTGTTCCACCACCCGGCCTGGTCGTGCAGCGTCCACGACACCAGCGAGCAGGTGGGCCGGCACTGGGTGCCGGTGCTCGAGGACCACCGAGTCGCGCTCGTGCTCAACGGCCACGACCACAACTACCAGCGCTTCGTCTCGCCCGGGGGGGTGACCTACGTGGTCACCGGCGGCGGCGGGCGGCGGCTGTACCCGCTCGACGGGTGCGCCAGCGGCTCCCCCGAGCGGGTCGCCGGGCAGGTCCGCCACCATTTCACCGCCGTCGAGGTCCGCGACGGCTCGCTGGCGGTGACCGCGGTCGCCGCCGACGGCGCCGTGCTGGACCGGACGGTCATCCGCCGGTGATGTCGACCTCGAACCAGATCGTCCGCCCGGCCGCGCTCTCGCGCACCCCCCAGCGGCTGGCCAGGGCCCGGACCAGCTCGAGCCCGCGTCCCCCGGCCGACCGGACGGCGTGGATGCGGCGGCGTAGCCGTGCCGGCCCGCCGTCGTCGGACACCTCGACCCGGAGCCGGCGGCCGACCACCACGTAGCCCACCTCCAGGGTGCCGGCGCCCCGTGTCGGGGCCGACTGGTCGAGGGAGCTGGTCACGGTCTCGGAGACCAGCAGCTGGGCGGTCTCCCACGCTTCCGAGCCCCGGGTCAGGCCGCCCCGGACGAACCGCCGGGCGGCGGCCACCTCCTCGGGACGGCGGGCGAAACGTCTGCGAATCAGGGCTGCCTTGGTCATGTCCGTTCGCACGGCTCTCCTCGGCATCGACGGCAGGGTGGGGGACCGTCTCATCCGCTTCCTCCCCAGGTTCGCGGGAGGCAAACCTCCCCGTACCATGGTCCCGCTCGGGCGCACCAGATCTGATCCAGCGGCGGGGAGGAGCGGGCGATGGAGGTCGGGGTCGGGCTGCCCACCACCACCCCGGGGGCCGACGGGACCGGGATCCTCGAATGGGCCCGGCGGGCCGACCAGGGGCCGTTCGCCAGCCTGGGAGTGCTGGACCGGATGGTGTACCGCAGCGTCGAGCCGTTCGCGGCCCTGTCGGCGGCGGCGGCCGTCACGACCCGGGCCCGGCTGGTCACCATGGTGGTGATCGGGCCGCTGCGCAACACCGCCCTCCTGGCCAAGCAGGCCGCCTCCCTTGACCTGCTGTCGGCCGGCCGGCTCACCCTCGGGCTGGCCATCGGGGCCAGGACCGACGACTACCGGGCGCTCGGGGTCGACCCGGACGGCCGGGGCCGGCGCCTCGGCGAGCAGCTGGCCGAGCTGCGCGAGCTGTGGGAGAAGGGCGAGGTCGGCCCCGAGCCGGTCCAGCCGGGCGGCCCGCCGCTGCTCGCCGGAGGGCTGTCGGGGGAGGCGTTCGCCCGCATGGCCCGATGCGCCGACGGCTACGTCCACGGCGGCGGCCCCCCTCGGGCGTTCGCCGCGGCCGCCGCCAGGGCCTGGGCGGCCTGGCGGGACCTGGAGCGGCCGGGACGCCCCGAGCTGTGGGGCCAGGGCTACTTCGCCCTCGGCGACGCCGAGGCCGGCGCCGCCTACCTGCGCGACTACTACGCCTTCACCGGCCCGTTCGCCTCCAAGGTCGCCGCCGGCAATCTCAGCAGCGGCCGGGCCGTCAAGGATTTCGTCCGTGGGTACGAGGATGCCGGCTGCGACCATCTGGTCCTGCTGCCCACCGTCTCCGACCCGGCCCAGCTCGACCGCCTGGCCGACGTCCTGGGCTAAGGATGAGAGGAGGTCACCGGTGCGCATCGGTGTCCTGGGTGGCGGCCCGGCCGGGCTGTACTTCGCCCTGCTGGCCAAGCGGGCCGACCCGGCCCATGAGATCACCGTGGTCGAGCGCAACGCCCCCGACGCCACCTTCGGCTGGGGGGTGGTGTTCTCGGAGGAGACCCTCGGGGCGCTGCGCGACGCCGACCACCCCAGCTACACCGAGATCTCCGACACCTTCGCCCGCTGGAGCGCCATCGACGTCGTCTACGGCGGCCGGACCGTCCGCTCCGGCGGCCACGTGTTCTCGGCCATCGCCCGCCGGCGGCTGCTGGAGATCCTCCAGCGCCGCTGCCGCGACGTCGGGGTCGAGCTGGCGTTCCAGCGGGAGGCGCCCGACCTGGAGCTGTTCGCCGACCGCGACCTGGTGGTCGCCGCCGACGGGGTCAACTCGACCGCCCGGCGACTGCTCGCCCCCCACCTGCGCCCCACCCTGGACAGCCACCGGTCCCGGTTCATCTGGTTCGGCACCGACCTGCCCCTTGACGCCTTCACCTTCGTGTTCCGCACCGCCGAGCACGGCATGTTCCAGGTCCACGCCTACCCCTTCGACGCCGACACCAGCACCTTCATCGTCGAGTGCACCGAGGGCACCTGGCGGGCGGCCGGGCTCGATCAGGCCGGCGAGGCGGAGAGCATCGCGTTCTGCCAGGACCTGTTCGCGCCCGAGCTGGACGGGCACAAGCTGCTGTCCAACCGGTCGCTGTGGACCAGCTTCGTCACCGTCCGCTGCCGGAGCTGGCACCACGGCAACGTCGTCCTGCTCGGCGACGCCGCCCACACCGCCCACTTCACCATCGGGTCGGGCACCAAGCTGGCCATGGAGGACGCGGTCGCCCTCGCCCAGGCCCTCCAGCGCCACCCGGCCGCGCTGGAGGCGGCCTTCACCGACTACGAGCTGGAGCGCCAGCCGGTGGTCGAGCGCTTCCAGGAGGCGGCCCGCGACAGCGCCACCTGGTTCGAGAACGTCCGCCGCTACGACGGCTTCGACCCGGTCCAGTTCGCCTGCAACCTCCTCACCCGCTCCGGCCGCATCGGCCACCTGGAGCTGACCCGGCGCGACCCCGGGTTCGCGGCCGCCGTCGACCGGTTCTTCGCCGGCCGGCCGGCGACGCTGGTGGCCCCGCCGCCGCTGTTCGCGCCGCTCGGCCAGCGGGCCCTGACCCTGGCCAACCGGGTCGCGCTGGCCGCCGTGGCCGAGGACGACGCCACCGACGGCCACCTGGCCGGCGCGGCCGCCGGGCGGCTGGCCGCGGCGGCCGCCGCCGGGGCCGGGGTGGTGGTCAGCGAGCTGGCCGCGGTCGCCCCCGACGGCCGGGTCACCCCCGGCACCCCGGGGCTGTGGGCCGACGACCACGCCGGGCCCTGGGCCGAGGCCGCCCGGCAGGTGGCCGCCCACGGGTCGGCGCTGGCCCTGCGGCTCGGCCACGCCGGCCGCCGCGGGGCCACCCGCCCCCGCCGCACCGGGGTCGACCGGCCCCTGCCCGGCGGCGGCTGGCCGCTCCTGGCCGCCTCGGCCATCGCCTACACCCCGGCCAGCCCGGTGCCGAAGGCGATGGACGCCGGCGACCTGGAACGGGTCGCGGGCCAGTTCGCCGCCGCCGCCCGGCGGGCCGCCGCCGCCGGGGTCCAGGTGCTGATGTGCGACCTGGCCCACGGCTACCTGCTCGGCGGGTTCCTGTCCCCGCTGGCCAACCGGCGCGACGACGAGCTCGGCGGGTCGCCCGAGGGCCGGCTGCGCTTCCCCCTGCGGGTGGTCGACGCCGTCCGGGCCGCCTGGCCGGACGACCTGCCCCTGTGGGCGGCCCTGACCGTCACCGACTGGGCGGCCGGCGGCCTCGAGCCCGAGGAGGCGGTGGCCGCCGCCCGGGCCCTGGCCGCCCACGGCTGCGACCTCATCCAGGTGACCGCCGGCCAGACCACCGCCGTCACCCGCCCCGACTACGGCCGCTTCCACCTGGTCGGCTGGAGCGACCTGGTCCGCAACGACGCCGGCGTCCCGACCATGGTCGGCGGCGGCCTGACCACCGCCGACGAGGTCAACACCGTCCTGGCCGCCGGCCGGGCCGACCTGTGCCTGCTCGACCCCCGGACCTACTCGAGGGCCTGACCGGCACGGCGGTGCCTGGTAGTGTCGGAGGCGTACCGCACCGGTAGCGGCCTCCTGCCCTCGCGCCGACGGCGCCGTCGTTCTGGAGGTTCGCCATGTCCGAGGTCCAGGTGCGCCCGTTCCGCCGGGCCGACCGCGAGCAGCTGACCGCGCTGGTCAACGCCCACATCCAGGCGGTCGTGCCGGGTGTCTCGGTGTCGGTCAACACCGTCATGAGCCAGCTGGAGCGCGACCCGGGCGAGTTCATCGTCGACCCCTGGGTGGCCGAGCGGACCACCCTGGTGGCCGAGCAGCGCCGGCGGGTCGTGGCCGCCGCCCACCTGCTGCGCTACGGCTCGGGCGAGGACGTCGGCCAGGCCTACCGCGGCACCGCCGAGATCAACTGGCTGCTGTACTGGCCGGAGGCGAACCACTGGCCCGACTCGGCGGAGGCGGCCGGCTCGCTGATGGACGCCTGCCTGGACCGGCTCCGGTCGTGGGAGGTGGAGCACTGGCACGCCGACGGCGCCCTCCCCGCCCCCGGCGTGTACGGCGTGCCCCAGCAGTGGCCGCACGTGCGGGCGCTGTACGAGCGGGCCGGGTTCGCCCACGACGGCCACGTCGAGGTCGTCCTGCTGGCCCGGGTCGACGAGCTGCCCCGGCCGGCGGCGCCGCCCCTGGAGGGCCTCCGGCTGGAACGGTCGGTCGGGGAGAGCGGCACCCGGCTGTCGGGCCTGGTCGGCGACGAGCTGATCGGCTTCGTCGAGGTCGAGACCAACCTGGCCGAGGGCGGGCGCCTGGCCCACCTTGGCGGCTGGGCCGACGTCGGCAACCTCCACGTGGTCGAGGCCTACCGGCGGCGCGGGATCGCCACCTGGCTGGTCGGGCAGGCGGCGGACTGGCTCCGGCTGGCCCGAGTGGACCGCCTGCTCGCCTACGTCTGGCCCGAGGAGCAGGACCAGCTGGGGCTGCTCGGCCGCCTCGGCTTCCGCGAGCTGACCCGCACCGCCCGCGGTTGGCCCCACCGCTCCGCCCCCGGCTCCAGCCCCGAGGCGGACGCGACCCCCGGCCCCCGCTCGGCCGCCCGGCCCTAGCCCTTCTCGAGCTCCTCGCGGGCGCCCGGTCCTCGGGGTGGCGGCCGTGGGTCGAGGGAGGGAAGCTGGCCGCCCTCGGCCGACCTGGAACGGTCGGCCGGGGCCAGGTCGGGGCGCTGACGCCGTCCCGGGCCGCCCGGTCCTCCTCGTCCAGCAGGTCGTCGGGATCGCCGCCCTCCTCCCACTACCCATGGGACCCCGGCCGGAATCAGGCCGGGCGCTCGCGCTCGAGCCGGGCCTCCTCCACGTCCAGGTCGTGGTCGAGGCGCCGGGCCACCTCGGGCGTGACCGCGCCTCGCTCCCGCAGCCGGCGCAGCTCCTCCCGCTGGGCCCCCAGCAGGTCGTGGACCAGCTCGGCGTAGGCCCGGGTGGCGTCAGCCTGGCCGTCGTCGCCCTGCTGGTCCAGGTGGGCAAGGCGGGACCGGTAGCGCTCCCGGAGCCGCTCGACCAGCTCGGCCGGGACCCCGTCGGCCTCCGGGTCGAGCGCGTCCAGGTGGTCGAGGGCGACCTCGGACAGCCTGGCCATGGCCCGCCGGCCGTCGCCGGCGGCCCCGTCGTCGTCGGCCGCCACCCCGAGCCACCGGATCACCAGCGGCAGGGTGAGGCCCTGGCCGACCAGGGTGACCACGATCACCGTGAAGGCCAGGAACACCACCAGGTTCCGGTCCGGGAACGGGCCGCCGTCGTCGACCTGGATGGGGACGGCCAGGGCGAGCGCCAGCGTCACCATCCCGCGCATGCCCGCCCAGCCGATCACCGTGACCGACGCCCAGCCCGGGAACGGGTCGCGCTCGCGTACCCGCGCCGACAGCCGCGGCAGCCAGCTGGCCGGGTACACCCAGGCCAGCCGGACCACGACCACCACCAGGTTGAGGGCGAGGGCGGCCAGGGCCAGGTCGGCCACCGAGCGCCCCTCGATCCCCTCGACCACGGTCCGCAGCTGCACGCCGACGAGCACGAACGACAGCCCCTCCAGGACGAACACCAGCCAGTCCCAGAGCTGGCGGGCCTGGAGCCGGGCCCCCGAGGAGATCGCGCTCCAGTGGCGTGCCATCAGCAGCCCGCAGGCCAGCACGGCCAGCACCCCCGAGACCTGCAGCCGCTCGGCGGCCAGCCAGGCCACGTACGGCAGCAGCAGCTTGACGGTGTTCTCGACCGGGGCCTCGGACACCCGGCGCAGGACGCGGCTGCCGGCCAGGCCGACGGCCAGCCCGACGGCCGTCCCCCCGACCGCCGAGACGACCAGCTCGACCCCGGCCTGGCCGAGCGAGAAGGTGCCGGACACCGCGACGGCCACCGCCACCCGGAACAGGACCAGGGCGGTGGCGTCGTTGAGCAGCCCCTCGCCCTCCAGGATGGTCACCATCCGCCTGGGCAGCCCCAGCCGGCCGGCGACGGCCGTCGCGGCCACCGGGTCGGGCGGGGACACGATCGCCCCCAGCACCACCGCCACCGCCCACGGCAGCCCGAGCACCGAGTGGCCCAGCACCGCCACCGCCGCCGTTGTGACCACGACCAGCCCGACGGCCAGCAGGGCGATCGGCCGAAGGTTGTCGCGCAGCTCCTGGAGGTCGGTGTGGAGGGCGGCCCAGTAGAGCAGCGGCGGCAGGAACAGGGCGAGGATCAGCTCCGGGTCGAGCTCGACCTGGGGAAGCCCCGGGATCAGGGCGACGCCCAGCCCGGCGAGCATCAGCAGCACCGGCTCGGGGATCGCGGTGCGGCCGGCCAGCCGGACCACCACCGCGACGGCCGCGAGCAGGCCGATCAGCAGCTCAAGGGTCTCCATGACGCGGTAACGGTGGCATGGCCCCGGCCGCGGCCGCCACCGGGCGCCGGAAGGGGCGTTTCGCCCACCGTGACGGGTGGAACAGCCTGGACATGGACGACCAGCAGCACCCCCACGAACGCGAGTGGCGCGGCACCCTGCCCGAGGTCGACGAGCAGACCTTCCTGGCCGTGCTCAGCGATGCCATCCGGGTGGCCGGGGGCACCGGCCTGCCCCACGCCTTCATGGGCGGGATCGCCTCGACCGCCCTCGGCCGGCCCCGCTGGACCCACGACATCGACCTGTGCGTGCGCCGCGAGGACGCCCGGGTCATGCTCCGGGCCTTCGCCGACGCCGGCTATGCCACCGAGGAGACCGACCAGACCTGGCTCTACAAGGCGACCAGGGACGGCGTGCTGGTCGACGTGATCTTCGAGAGCACCGGCGGGATCGTGCTCGACGACGAGATGCTGTCGCGGGTCCGCCAGGGCACCTTCGAGCACCTCCAGTTGACCGTCCTCGGCCCCGAGGACCTGCTGGTCATCAAGGCGATCGTCCACCGCGAGCACCGCCAGCGGCACTGGTTCGACGCGCTCGCCCTGGTCGAGACGGGCGAGCTCGACTGGCCGTACCTGCTGCGCCGGGCGGCCCCGGGCCCGCGCCGGGTGGCCAGCCTCCTGCTGTACGCCCAGACCGACGGGCTGCAGGTGCCCGACTGGGTGATCGAGTCGCTGCTGGAGCAGGCCCGCGAGCAGGAGACCGGCGCCGGGGTGCCCGAGGAGTACCTGGTCGCCCACGCCGGCGAGGCCCTGGCCAGCGACCCACGCACCGCCGAGCTGGAGCTGGACGTCACCGTCGACGACCGCGAGGTGGTGGTGACCGGGACGGTGGCCACCCCCGAGCGGCAGGCCGCCGTCGCCGACGTCGTGGCCAAGGCCCTGCCCGGCCGGGAGGTCCGCAACCTGACCAGCGTCGAGGACGAGACGGCGGAGCCGTTCGTGGAGACGCTGCCATGATCCGGGTCGCGGCCGTCGGCGACGTCCACGTCGGGATCGACTCGGCCGGCCGGCTGGCTCCGCGCCTGGCCGGCCTGTCCGGCCAGGCCGACCTGTTCCTGCTGGCCGGCGACCTCACCCACCGGGGCCGTCCCGAGGAGGCCAAGGTGCTGGCCGAGGAGCTGCGCGGGGTGGGCGTCCCCACCGTGGCCGTCCTCGGCAACCACGACTACCACTCCGGCGAGCAGGACGCGGTCGCCGAGGTGCTCGAGGACGCCGGGATCCGGGTCCTGGAGGGCCAGGCGGTGGTGGTCGAGGCCGGCGGCCGGCGGGTCGGGATCGCCGGCACCAAGGGGTTCGGCGGCGGGTTCGCCGGGGCCAGCGCCAGCGACTTCGGCGAGCCGGAGATGAAGGCGTTCGTCGGTCACACCAAGACCCTGGCCGGCCGGCTGGAGCGGGCCCTGGCCGGGCTCCAGGCCGACCGCAGGATCGCCCTGCTCCACTACTCGCCGGTGGCCGAGACCCTGGCCGGGGAGCCGCGCGAGATCCACGCCTTCCTGGGCAGCTACCTGCTGGCCGAGGCGGTCGACCGGGCCGGGGCCGACCTGGTCGTCCACGGCCACGCCCACCGGGGCAGCCGCAACGGCACCACCCCGGGCGGGGTGCCGGTCCGCAACGTCGCCGCCCCGGTGATCGGCCGCGCCTACGAGGTGTTCCGGTTCGACGTCGAGGACGCCTAGCCTGTCCTGTCCCCGAGGCGCAGGGCGGTGACCTTGCCCGCCCGCAGCTCGGCCTCGGCCCGGCCCAGGACCGGCTCGCCGGCGCCGTCCCGGTAGGCCCGCACCGTCCAGCTGACCCGGTCCCGGGCCACCTGCTTGCGGGTCGGGTCGACGTGCAGGTCGGTGGTCAGGTGCTGGCGCACGAACTGGCGGATCTGGCTCCTGCCACGGAGGCTGCCCCGGTCCGGGAACGGCGGCCCCGAGACCAGCTCGGCGTCGTCGGCGAAGCAGGCCAGCACGGCCTTGGGGTCGCGCTGGCGCCAGGCGGCCTCGAAGGCCAGCGCGGCCAGGAACTCGGCCGCCCTGGCCTCGCCGTGGGCGATCAGGTCGCGGAGGAAGGCCGGGTCGCGGTTCAGCTTGGAGGCGGTGCCGAGCGACCGCGACAGCCGGGGCCGTGCCAGCTCGATCACCCGGACCACGATCTGCTTGTAGCGGCCGTCGTCGGCCAGCCGGCCCTCGGCGAGCAGCTGGTCGACCTTCTCGATGAAGCCGAGCTCCTGGTGCAGCGACAGGTTGCCAGCGAGCTCGTTGCGCCGGTCGGCGATCTCGACCATGGTTCTTGGCTCGCCGTCCCAGCGCCTTGGGTTGATCTGGATCACCCAGAGCTCGTCCGGCCGGGTGTCAACCAGCTCCCTGACCGGCGGGTTCTGGGAGAACAGGCCGTCCCAGTAGGTGCCGTCCCCGACCCGCACGGCCCGGAACAGGGTCGGGATGGCCGCCGAGGCCAGGACCATGTCGGCGGTGATCCGGTCGCGCCAGCTGTTGAACGCCTTGAACTCGCCCGAGAGGACGTCGACGGCCCCGAGCAGCAGCATCGGCCCGGCCCCATCGGGCTGGGCGGCGAAGCGGCCGAAGTCGACCCGCCGCTCCAGCATGCGGCGGAACTCCTCCAGCGCGGTCACCGACCCGTAGGTGTCGTACGGGCTGACCGCCGGCAGCACGACCAGGTTCTCCAGCCTGGCCGCCCACACCACCCAGGCGTTGACCAGCTGCTCCAGCGGGGTGGTGGCCGAGTTGTCGGCCCAGAACTCCTCCAGCAGCCGGCCGGCGGCCGGCGGGTCGCCCTCCAGCAGGGCCGACCAGGCGAGCAGCGCGCACACCGCGCCGCCCGAGGTGCCGCTCAGGCCGACGACCTCATAGCCGGCCAGCTCTTCGGCCCCGAGCAGCCGCTTGAGCACCCCGGCGGTGAAGGCGGTGTGGCTGCCGCCGCCCTGGCAGGCGATGGCCACCCTGGTTCGTCCCGTATCGGTCATCCGTCCCATCCTACGGGAGCGGCCGGGCTCCACCGCGCAAGTCGGCCGCTACCAATCCGGCTCCACCAGGAGCATGCTTGGCGGAGGGAGGGTGCGATGTCGGCAACCGCACAGCGGACGCCGGCCGACACGCCCACTGACCAGCTTCGGGTGTCGTGGCGAGTCGACGCGGTGACCGTGCTGCTGGGCACCTGGCTGCTGGTCGGTCTGGTGGTGGACGGCTGGGCGCACACCAACCTGCAGGGCCTGGAGACCTTCTTCACCCCCTGGCATGCGGTCTTCTACTCCGGCTTTCTCGCCACCGCCGCCTGGGTGCTGGCCACCGCGGCCCGGACCCGCCGGCCAGAGCGGTCCGGGCTGGCGGCGTTCCCGGCCGGGTACGGCCTGGCCGTCGTCGGCGTCGTGGTGTTCGCCGTGGGTGGGGCGGGCGACATGACCTGGCACTCGCTGTTCGGGATCGAGCAGGACCTGGAGGCGTTGTTCAGCCCGACCCACCTGCTGCTGTTCGTCGGCATGGCCTTGATCCTGTCCACCCCGCTGCGGGCCGCCTGGGGTGACCCGGCCGAGCCGGCCGCCCCCGGCTACCGGCGGTTCCTGCCCGTGCTGGTCTCGGCGACCCTGGTCACCGTGCTGGTCGCCTTCGCCTTCCTGTACTGGGCCGCCTTCATCCAGACCGTCGGCGTCGTCAGCTACGACGACTCCACGCTCCTGAACGAGGTGGCGAGTGTGCAGGCCACCAACCTGATCCTGCTCGCACCCGTGCTGCTGCTGGTCCGCCGCTGGCGGCCGCCGTTCGGGACGGCCGCCACCATCTACGGCGCCGTTGGCGTGCTCCTCGGGGCGGTGGACGCCTATCACCTGCCGGTCATGGTGGCCGCCGCGGTCGTGGCCGGGCTGGCCGTGGACGGGGTGCTGCGCCTGCTGGGACCGTCGGCCGCCCGGCCAGGGCGGTTCTGGACCGCCGGAGCGGTCGTGCCGCTGGTCACCTGGAGTGTCTACTTCGCCGCGGTCGCGGTCCGCTTCGGCATCGGCTGGTCGGCCGAGCTGTGGACCGGGACGATCAGCTGGGCGTGCCTGCTCGGTCTGGCCCTCAGCCTGCTCATGCTGCCTCCACCGGTCCCCGAGCCGACGCCGCGCTGACGCTCGACGGCGGCCACTCAGCCACCCAGGCGGGCCAGGGCGGCTGCGACCAGGTCCTCCATCCGCTGCAGCCACGGCTCGGGCGGCGGGCCCGGCGAGCCCAGCTCGGGCACGCAGTCGACCGCCGCGACAACGTCCCACCAGGGATGGTGGTCGAGGCCGGTGAGGGCCCGGTAGGCGGCCAGGAAGCGGTCGGCGGCGTCCAGGCCGCGGTCCCAGGCGAGGTTCAGCCGCATGTGGCCCAGGTCGACCGACGGCGGCCCCCACGATCCGCCGACCCAGTCGACCACCCCGACCAGCCGGCCCTCGGCCCACAGAGTGTTCCCGGGGTGGTAGTCGCGGTGGATGAAGCAGGCCTGGCCGTCGGGTGGCCGCCCGGCGCTCACCTCGAAGGCCCGCCGCCACAGCTCTGGCCGGCCCGACCAGCCCGGAGGGGCCAGCCCCGCGGGCTCGTGGAACCGGTGGTAGGCAGGCACCCGGCCCCCTGCCCGGCCGGCGGGGACGCCGCCGGTCCCTGGCACGGTGACCGCGTGGATGGGCGGGAGGGCGGCGGCCAGGCCCTCGACCAGACGGTCGAGGTCGGCCCCCGGGTCGGGCGGATGGCCTGGGAGCAGGGTCAGCAGCAGGGCCGGCACGTCGCAGGCGTCCGCGTCGGGGTCGGCCGCGACCACCGTCGGCGCCGGCACCGGGGTAGGGGCGAGCAGATCGAGGATGGTCGCCTCGCGGGCGGCGGTGAAGTCGGGGTCCTCCTCGGCCCAGCCGGGCCGGGCCCAGCGGCGCAGGACCACCTGGTGGAGGGCGCCGGCCGCGTCGGCCACCCCGACGGCGTGGTTGGCCAGCCAGGCCGACGACAGCGGGCGCACCGACACCACCCGGCTCCCGGGGCCGAACTGGCCCGCCGCCCAGCGGAGGGCGGCCGCCGGCGGGCGGCGGCGCAGGAGCTGGGCGACCCGGTCGGTTTCGGGCGGCTCGATCGCGGCCATGCACAGAGCATCATCCACCCCCGCCGCCCCAAGGAGCCGTCGTGGACCGGGTCCCATCCCTGCTGCCCCCACTGCCGCCGCCCGCCAGGGCCCTGCTGCTCGGGTTCGTCACCGGCATCCGCTCCCAGGTCCCGGTGGCCCTTCTGGCCATCGAGTCCCAGCACGGCCGCTTCGACCCGGGCGCGGGCACCCTGGCCCGGCGGTTCGGCTCGTCCGAGGGGGTGGCCGGGTCGCTGGTGGCCCTCGCTGGCGAGCTGGTCGCCGACAAGCTCCCGGTCACCCCCTGGCGGACCACCTTGGGCCCGTTCCTGCAGCGCCTGGCCACCGGCGGGACGATCGGCGCGGCCGTCCACTACGACGCCGGCCGGTCCCGCCCCCTCGGCGCCCTGCTCGGCGCGGTCGGGGCCGGGGCCGGCGCCTGGGCCGCTACCCGGGCGCGGGTCTTGCTGGCCGAACGCACCCGCGTCCCCGGCCCCCTGCTCGGCGCGGCCGAGGACCTGTTCGCGCTCGGCCTGGCCGTGGCCGTGATCACCGCCGGCCGCGACCCGGGCTAGGGGGAGGTGCCGGCCGCCGCCACGGCTGCTGGTAACCGGCCAGCTCAGCCCAGCTCGACACTGACGCCGCCACTGAACGGGCCGTCGTGGAGCTCGACCCGGGCCAGCCTGACCGGGTCGGGAACGTCGTAGATCAGTGTCCCCTCCAGGCGCTGACCCGGATTGAGGTGGGTCGAGAGCAACTGCCCGTCACCATCCCGGAAGGTCGCATCCAGGTCGGGGTCGTGACGCTTGCCGATGTCATCGAACAGATACTGCTGGCCACCCCCGAAGGTGCGACCCTCCCCACCGGTGTTCTCGACCCGCAGCCCGACCAGACAGAACTGCCCAAGGGCGGGCTTGCGCCCGACTCCCTCACCCACCAACCGAGCCCCGCAGTCCACCGAGCGGACCACGAACTCAAACTGCCCATCCCGAACCGGCTCACCCAGCCCAGCCGGCCCCCGGCCGCCGCCCCGGTCGTCCCCGAGACTGCCAGCCACCGCCACCAGCAACAGGACCCCGCCAGCCGCCAGCAGCCATCGCCCCCAACGCCGCCCTCGCCGGCGCGGCGGCGCGGTCCAGCCAGGAAGCGGTTCGCGCCCACCCCGCCGGGTTCTCGCGGGCACCCCAGCACCCCACCAACCCGGACGCGTGGCGAGCGCACCGGGTCCCGCCGAGGTGGGGGATCCGGTTGTCCACCGGGGGGTGGTGCCAGCCGAGGGCGCGGTGGAGGTGCCGGCGGCCAGGGGCACGGTGGGGTGGGAGGCGGCGGCGGAAGGGGAGCTGACGGCGGCCAGGGGCTCCAGCATGCGGCGCAGAAGCGTGGCCGGGGGGCGGTGGTCCGGGTCCTTGGCCAGCAGGGCGAGCAGGACCGGCTCGAGGGGGCCGGCCCGGGTCGGGCGGCCGGGCGGGTCGTGGAGAATGGCCCCGAGGGTGGCGGCCGGGCCGGCCCGCTCGAAGGGGGCCACGCCCTCGACCGCAAACCACAGGGTCGCCCCGAGCGCCCACAGGTCGGCCGCGGGCCCGGCGGGCCCGCCGCTGGCCTGCTCGGGGGCCACGTACGGCAGCGACCCGAACGCCGCCGTCACCGCCCGGCCGTCCCCACGGCCGCCCGTCGCCCCGGTGGCGCCGGTGAGGGTCCGCTGGGTGTCGTCCTGGAGCGAGGCGATGCCGAAGTCGGCCAGCTTGACCCGGCCGCTCGGAGCGACCATGACGTTGGCCGGCTTGACGTCGTGGTGGACGATCCCGGCCCGGTGCGCGGCATCCAGCGCGTCCAGCAGCTCCAGCCCGACCCGGGCCGCCGCCCAGTGCCCCACCGGCCCCGACCGGTCGACCAGGTCGCGCAGGGTCGGTGCGTCGACCAGCTCCATGACCAGGAACAGGCGGTCGTCGGCCTCGACCGCGTCGTGGAGGGTGACCACCCCTGGGTGGTTGAGCCGGGCCGCCGCTCTGGCCTCCCGCAGCGCCCGTTCCCGCAACGCGTCCCGTCCGGCCCCGGGCGGCCCGCCCGGCAGCTCCACCTCCTTGACCGCCACCGGACGGCCAAGCAGGACGTCGTCGGCCCGCCACACCGTGCCCATCCCGCCCCGGCCCAGCGGCCCCCCGAGGACATAGCGGCCCGCGACCAGCCGGCGGTCGGCATCCGCTCCCATGACGCGCGCCAGTATGTCAGGCTAGGCGCTCCGGGCGATCACCAGGGCGTCGACCGCGACGCAGCCGTCGGCGCCGGCGATCAGGGGGTTCACGTCCAGGGCGGCCAGCGACGGGCCGAGGTCGACGGCGAGCGTGGAGAGGTTGACGACCGCGTCGGCGACCGCGTCCAGGTCGGCCGGAGGGGCGCCGCGGACGCCGTCCAGCAGGCGACGGACGGCCAGGCGGTCGAGCATGGCCAGCGCCTGGCGATGGTCGACCGGGGCGAGGGCGAAGCGGCGGTCACCGAGGACCTCGACCAGCACGCCACCGGCGGCCACCATCACCAGGGGGCCGAACTGGGCGTCGTGGACCACCCCAAGGGCCAGCTCAACCCCCGGCCCAGCCATGGCCGCCACCAGCACCCGCGGCCCCAGCCGGCCGGCCAGGTCGGCGTAGGCGGCGGCCAGCCGCTCGGGCCCGTCCAGACCTCGCACGACCCCGCCAACATCCGACTTGTGCGCGATCCCAGGCGCAGCCGTCTTCAGCACCACCGGCCACCCAACCCGCCCGCCCGCGGCCACCGCCTCCTCCAGGCTGGCCGCCACCTCGGCCGCCACCACCGGCACCCCCCAGTCGCCCAGGAGTGCCAGCCCCTCCGCCTCGTCGAACGCCCGCCCCGGCTCACCCAGCCGGGCCCGCCACCGGTCCCGAGTGCGCTTGACCCCGACCCGCACCGGGACGGCCTCCACCCCGGCGGCCGCGGGCCGAGTCCCCCGGTGGGGGAGCGTAGCCGACCCAGGTGGCGGGGGTGTCGGGTTGTCCACAGCCCCCGCTCGGACCAGGAAGTCGCGGTAGGCGAACAGGTGCCCCAGGGCGGCCAGACCCGTGGCGGTGCCCTCGAGCACGGGGACGCCGGCGGCGCGGAGCGTGGCCGCCTCGGTGGGGTCGGCGGCTGAGGTCAGGTTGGACAGGACGGCCACGGGCTTGGTGGTGGAGGCGGCGGCGGCGATGGCGAGGCCGGTGTAGCTGGTGTCGGGGGTCGGCTCGGTGGTGAGGTCGAGGTTGAGGGCCAGGGCGGCGGTGGCCGGGTCCTCCAGCAGGGCCTGGATGCAGGTGGCGAAGATCTGGTCGGCGTCGTTGCCGGTGCCCCAGGCGTCGAGCGGGTTGGTGGGGGGGAGGCCGGGCTCCAGCACGGCGGCCAGACGCTGGCGGGTCGACTGGGAGATGTCGGCGAACCGGACCCGGAGCTGCTCGGCCAGGTCGAGCAGGTGGGCCCGTTCGCCGCCGGAGTCGCCGATGGCGGCCAGCGCGCCGGGATGGGCGCGGCGGCCGGCGAGGAGCTCGCAGGTGTCGGCCAGCTCGTCGAGGGTGGTCACCTGGGCGACGCCGTAGGCGTCGAACAGGGCCTGGTAGGCGCCGTCCTCGCCGGCAAGGGCGCCGGAATGGGCGGCCACCATGGCCCGGGCGGCCTCGGCCCGGCCGACCTTGAGGGCGACCACCGGGATGGACCGGGCGGCCGCCTTGGCCAGGGCGGCCCGGAACGCCGCCGGTTCCCTGACCGTCTCCAGGAACAGGCCCACCACCCGGGTGGTCGGCAGCTCGACCGCGTGGTCGAGGTAGGCGGCGGCGCTGGTCACCAGCTCGTTGCCGGCCGAGACGACCAGGTTGAACCGCAGGCCGCGGTCGTTGTGGAGCAGGGCCGAGAAGACCGACCCGGAGTGGGTGACCACCGCCACCGGCCCGGGGGACAGGTCGGGCGGTTCGGGGTAGCCGCAGACCCTCAAGCTCTGGTCGAGGTTGAAGAACCCCATGCCGTTGCCGCCGCAGACGGCCATCCCGGCCCCCTGGGCAATCGCCGCCAGGCGGTCGGCCAAGGGAGCGGCATGGTTCGGGGGGCCGGAT
>JASLIH010000180.1 GCA_030152105.1 Actinomycetes bacterium | reverse complement strand
GAATCTGGTTACTGGGGTGTTGTTGGTGTTGTTGGCGTTTTGGGTGTCGGGGTCGGATCGGGTGTTTGCGTTGGCGCAGCGGACGTATCTGATCTTGTTCTGGGTGGGGTTCTTGGCGTTGTTCCGGGGGTTCTCCCAGATTTTCCTGGCGTTCACCGTCCGCCACGCCGGCCACGAGGCCGCCGCCGCGCTCGGCGACACGGCGAGTCCGCGCTGACGACCGGGACGTCGAACCATTGCCTCGGCCGGATCACGGGCCGAGTGTTCTGTTCCTGATCTGTCTTGAGCTTGATGGGCGATGGGCATGATCAGCACTCCGTCAGGTCGCGGCCGCCGCTGGCATGCCTGGCCACCAAGGGCAAGAGCTGGACCGCTTGCCCCGGCGGCCTCGTGCATGCCACGGCGTCCACCATCCCTCCGGTTCCAGGGGACGGCAGCACCCGCCTAGGCAGCCTCAAGGAGGCGGCGGCATGGCCGAGACCGGATGAAGCAGACCAGTAGTCCCTCAGCTGGGGCGCGGCGTCGAGTTCGACTCGCTCAGGCCGGTGAGGCGGCACAGGACGGTGAACCCGTCGGGGGTGCCGGGCCAGTGACGGCGTACCGCCCCCAGCCCGGCGCGCCGCACCACCGAGCGGAGCACCGCGGTGACGATGATGGCGTCGTCGGCGTAGCCCAACACGGGGATGAAGTCGGGCACCAGGTCGAGGGGGAAGGCCAGGTAGACCAGCAGCAGCGCGAGCCGCACGCGCACGCCGCGGGGCAGGTCGGGGTCGGCGGCAAGGCGGCGCACCAGCCGCAGCACGTCGGGGAGTAGGCGCAGCGCCTCGTGCAACCGTCCGCCGCGGGGCCGGACGATGGCCAGGGTGGCGACCAGTGCCAGCCAGGTGACCGCCAGCGCGGCGGCGATGCCGAGCAGCAGATCCCACCACCACGAGCCGGTCATGTCCGCCGCCGTGCAGCTGGGGTTGCCAGATGCAGGCCAGGCTCGGGTGCTTCGGTGGCAAGGGCTGCCTGCTCGAAGGCGGCCAGGTCAGCGGCGGCGTCCTGCACCGCGGCGTGCGCGGTCGGTCCGGTGGGGGCCGCGAAGTAGTCACGGGCGGTGATCTTGGCCAGCCAGGAGCGGAAGCGCTCCAGGTCGGCCTCGGATTCCTCGACCTCGGCGTAGGTGACCCGGCCACGAGCGCGTTCGAGATCGAGTTCCTGGCGGAAGGCGGGCAGGCGTTCCAGGACCTCGGCGTACTCGGCGTCGCGGGCGGCGTTGAACTCGCCGATGAGCTGCTGTTGTTCGACCGGGTCGGGGAAGGTCACCCGCAAGCTGCGGGCGGAACCGCCGTGCTGGCGCACCCGGTCCAGCAGGCGGCGGACCTGCCGGGTGGTCTCTTCCCGCTCGGGCAGCAGACAGACCGACTGCTGGAGGTACAGGGCGCCCAAGGAGCGGAGCTTGCGCCACACCTGGACCCGGAGCGTGCCTGCCGCCCCAGCGGTGGACACGCTGAGCAACCACCAGGCTTCATCGTCGGTAGGGCTTGTCACCCTTGTATGGTACCAGCGTAACAGTCGACTGCAACGATAGTTATTGGCGGACCGATGCTGGAAGGTAGGCATTGCGTCGTCGGTCTGCGGGTGGCCGGATATGCGACGATGCGCCGCCATCAACGCGTTGACCATCGCTCGTCCCAGGGAGGTGACCGTGGACGTTCCCGTTCAGTACTTCCAGTCGGTGATCGCGCTTGAGACGGCCATCACCGGCGTCCTGCTGTTCCAGATTCGATTCTTCGCCACCGGCAAGGACGCGCCGGAAGCGTCGGACGTCCATCCGCGGTTACGGGTGCTGCTCCTGGTCGTGCTCACCGCGACGGTCTTCGGCTCGCTGGAAGCCATCCGTGAACACAGGGGACGATGGAGCGCGGTCCTGGTCACGGTCGGCCTGGCGGTCTCGGTGCTGCCGATCCTGCTGCGCGTCCTGCCCCCGCTGCACCGCGATGCACAAACCCAGCAGCGCCATCCGCACTACTGGGTCACCGTGCTCGGCCTCCTCCTGTACGCGGCGATCGTCCTGCTGGTCGTCGCCCACCCTTGAGCCGCAACCTCCGCCGGGCTGGCGTCCCATGCGGTGGTGGTCTCGCGAGCCAGGCCGTGCACGCGGCCGAGTCGCTGGCCAGGACAGCCGCATGGTGGCGGTTGGCCGCCTCCAGCGGCACAGCTGGACCGCTGAGGATGGCAGCGCCCGATCCGCCGTGGAGGGTCACGGCCGACGAGCTCCACCATCAGGTCGTAGGGTTTGTGAAACAGCCCCACGCCGCTGGCCTGGGGCTTTGTGCGCGCCGCGAGGGATTCGAACCCAACCGCCAGATCCGTAGGCTGGTGCTTGCGTCGATCTGGTCGACTCCAGACGGATCTGGCCTGTTCAAGTTGGGTGCCTCGTCGATCCAGACGGATTGAGATGGATCCCGTCGGATCGTCTGGATGATCAAGCGGATGATCAGGCGCGTCGGTCAGTTCGGCGACGGTCGATGGCGTGATGCGATGCCGGCCGGTGTCCCAACTGCCGAACGTTCAGCGAGACACCGGCCGGTGCTGTAGCAGCGCCGGTTCACCGGGTGGCGCGATCCGCGGTGACGATCAGGCCGGTCACGGCGCCAGGCCGGGAGATCATCGACAGGTGCGAGGCCTTGACCTTGACGATCCGGGCATCGGCCCGCTCGGCCATGAACAGCTGGGTCGCGGGCAGGATCACGCGGTCAACCGTGCCGACCAGCGCCCAGGACGGGATGTCGGCCCAGGCCGGTGGCCCGGACGGCTGTCCGAGGGTGAGGGTCGAGATGGGCCGCTGGGTGGCGGCCAGGACGGCCGCTTGCTTGGCGGGCAGGTCGTTGGCGAAACAGGACGGGAACAGGCTCTGCTTGATATAGGCGTCCACGACCTCTGGCGGGGCGCCGGGGATGGGCCGCAGGTCGAAGATCTCGGTGGGGGGACCGAGCACACAGGAGCCGGGCGGGGTCCCGAGGAGCTCGCCGAGGGTCTCGCCCTCGTCGGGGAGGAAGGCGTCGATGTACACCAGCGCCTTGACGTTTTCGTTGCCGGTGGCGGCGTTGGTGACGACCGCGCCGCCGTAGGAGTGGCCGACCAGCACGATGGGGCCGGGGACGCTGCTCAGGAAGGCGGCCAGGTACGCGCTGTCGTCGGGGAGCGAGCGCAGCGGGGTCGGGAACGCGATGACGGGGTAGCCCTGGCGTTGCAGGCGGGCCACCACCTGGTCCCAGCTGCCGCTGTCGGCCCAGGCGCCGTGCACCAGCACCACGGTCGGCTTGGACCCCCCATGTGCGGTTGCTGCACCAGCCGTGGCTGCGCCGGCGCTAGCGGAGCCGGAATTGGCGGCGTCGGCGGCACCGACCTGGCTCAGGACCAGACCAGCCAGGCTGGCCAGGAGGGCGGCGGTCACGATCCAGCGCAGCTTGGGCTGGCGGATCGTTCGGAGATAGATCATGGCACTTCCTTCCATTCCCGGCTGCGGGGGTCGAGTGGGAGGATTCGTGCTCGGATAGCTAAGCAGCCTGAATGCTGCAAACTGGGCGGTCAAGCGAACTCTTCGTGAGTCGGATCGAGCGATCGATGCCGCCGGAGCCGCGCTCGGCATGGCGCCAAGGGACGGTAGTACGCAGCGACATCGGCGGCGCCGTTGGCGCTGTCCGCCTGGGACGCATGCCGCAGCACCGCGTGTACCCCGGCGCTGAAGGCTCCAGCCGGTTCTTGGTCACCCGGCGACTTCAGCCCCCGCGCCGATGGGTGGCCAGCGGATGCTGCGGCTGATGTCGGCTGGCGCCTGCGCGAACTCACCCTCGATAGCGGGTCGGTCTTGGCGGAAATGGCTCCAGCCTTCGTAGTGGACGGGGATGGGGCCCGGGGCGGACCAGCCCGTACAGCTCGACGGCCTCCCGAGCGGTCATGCTGTAGCGCACCGGCCCGGTGACCGGGAAGCGCACGCATCCGAGATGGAGCAGGGCGGTGCCGACCTGGAGCGGTCGGCGACCTGGCGGACGCCGTCATACAGCACGGTGTCGCCGGTGATCCACAGCG
>JASLIH010000126.1 GCA_030152105.1 Actinomycetes bacterium | reverse complement strand
TCCAGGTCGGCGACCATCACCGCGAACGGCTTGTCCTCGCGGCGCTTGCGGGCCCGCAGGGCGGCCACGGCCGGCTCGCTGGCCGCGTCGGCGGCCAGGTGGTAGCCGCCGAGGCCCTTGACGGCCACCACCGCCCCGTCCAGGAGCCGGGCCGCCGCCCCGGCCAGCGGGTCCCCCTCGGCCGCCCGCCCGTCCCGGTCCAGCAGCGCCAGAGCCGGCCCGCAGGCCGGGCAGCACACCGGCTGGGCGTGGAACCGCCGGTCGGCCGGGTCGTGGTACTCGCGGGCGCAGTCGGCGCACATGGCGAAGGCGGCCATGGTGGTCGCCGGCCGGTCGTAGGGGACATCGCGGACGATGGTGAAGCGCGGCCCGCAGTTGGTGCAGTTGACGAACGGGTAGCGGTGGCGCCGGTCCGCGGGGTCGCCCAGCTCGCGCAGGCAGTCGGCGCAGGTGGCGGTGTCGGGCGAGACCAGCGCCTGGCGCTCCCCGCCGGCCTGGCTGGGGGCGATCGCGAACCCCCTGATCCCCGTGGGCGCCAGCCGGGTGGCCGTCACCCGCTCGATCACGGCCAGCGGCGGCGCCTCGGCGGCCATCGCGGCAAGGAAGCGCTCGACCGTCTCGGCCGGCCCTTCGACCTCGACGAACACCCCGCCGGGGTCGTTGCCGACCAGCCCGGCCAGCCCAAGCCGCCCGGCCAGGGCGTGCACGAACGGCCGGAAGCCGACCCCCTGCACGATCCCCTCGACCCGCACCCGGGTCCGCGTGAGCCCCATGGTCCAAGCAGCTTACGATGCTGGGGATGGTTGACGAGGCGCTGCTCGAGCGGACCCGGGAACGGGTGCTGTCCTGGTTCGCGGAGACGGGACGGGACCTGCCGTGGCGGGCGACCCGGGACCCCTACCGGGTGCTGGTGGCCGAGGTGCTGGCCCAGCAGACCCAGGCGGCCCGGGCGGCCGCGGCCTGGCCCCGGTTCCTGGAGCGGTTCCCTGACGTGCACGCCCTGGCCGCGGCCGCCCCGGCCGAGGTGCTGCGGGCCTGGCAGGGCCTCGGCTACAACCGGCGGGCCCTGGCCCTGCGCCAGACGGCCCAGGCGGTGGTCGACCGCGGCGGCTGGCCGGACACGGTCGAGGGGCTGGCCGCCCTGCCCGGTGTCGGTCCCTACACGGCCCGGGCGGTCGCCTGCTTCGCCCTCGAACAGCCGGTCGCCCCGGTCGACACCAACGTCGCCCGGGTCCTGGCCAGGTCCCTTGCCGGCACCGACCCCGCCCACCTCACCCCGGCGGCCCGCCAGCGCCTGGCCGACCAGGCCCTGCCGCCGCCGGCCGGGACCGCCTGGGCGTGGTCGTCGGCCCTGATGGACGTCGGCGCCCTCCACTGCCGGCCCCGGCCGCGCTGTGACGGCTGCCCCCTGGAGCTGACCTGCCGGTGGCGGGCGCTGGGGGCGGCGGCGCCGCCGCCCCGGCGCCGGGCCCAGGCACCGTTCGCCAGCTCCGACCGGCGCTGGCGGGGCGCGGTCGTGCGGGCCCTGGCCGCCGCCCCCGACGGGCTGGAGCGGGCCGCGCTGGCCGACCAGGTCGAGGCGGCCGCCGCCGACCGGCCCGCCGGCTGGTTCGACACCCTCCTGGCCCGGCTCGAGTCCGAGGGGATGGTCGCAACCGGCGCCGACGGCCGTCTGCGCCTGCCCGCGTAAGCTGTCCGGAGAGGGAAGGAGCGACAGATGGCTGAGAGCAAGGCCAACTGGGACCAGGTCGGGGAGGACTTCAAGGTCCTCGGCCGCCAGGTGAAGCAGCACTACGAGCAGCGACCCCGCGCCGAGGCCGGCGCCTCCAAGGAGGGAGCCGCCGACCAGACCGCGCCGTCCGCCGACCGGCGCAAGGTCGACGACGCCCTCCAGAAGCTCGTCGACTCGCTCGAGCAGGCGTTCAGCGCCCTCGGCGAGGCCGTCCGCGATCCGCAAGTCGGTGAGCAGACCAAGAAGGCCGCCGGGTCGCTGAGCGAGGCCCTGACGGCGACGTTCGCCGAGGCGAGCGAGCGCTTCAGGAAGAAGTAGTCGGCGGCACCGGCGCTGGGAGCAGGGCGGCGGTCAGGCTGGTGGCGAGCCACCGCTCGTAGTCGTCGAGGGCCCAGCCGCGCTCCAGGACAAGGAGGCGGTAGGTGTCGGGGGCGGTGTGCAGCCAGATCAGGTCGCGGGCCCGGTCCACCGCCAGGGCGGGGGACAGGGCGCCGCACTCGGCCAGGTGGGCGGCCAGGGCGGAGGCGCCGGCCAGCCGCTCCCGGTCGATGGTGGCCGCGAACGCCCGCAGCTCCGGCTCGCCGGCCCGGGCGGCGGCCAGCAGCGCGCTGACCAGGGGCCCGGCCCGCTCCGCCATGGCCCGGCCGAGCGCGGCGTAGCGGGCCAGCTTGCCACGCGGGTCGGGGTCGGCGGCCAGCGCCTGGAGGGCGGGTCGCTCAGCGACCGGTTCCGGGTCGACGTCGCCGGCCAGCAGCACGTCGTAGATCCGCTTGACCAGCTGTGGCTTGGGCCCGAACACCTTGTAGAGCAGGGGAACCGAGACACCGGCCTCGGCGGCCAGGTCGGCCATGGCCAGCCCGGCGTAGCCGCGTTCCAGCAGCAGCCGCTGCGCGGTCTCGACGACCCGCTGCTCGGTCCGCCGGGCGGCGGCGGCCCGGCGGGCGTTGTCGTAGGTGCGGGTCTTGACAGGGCCAGGCAATCCAGTAGAACCTCCTTATACTAAAAGTGTAGCACGCCAGGAGGCGAGCATGGACACCCGCACCACCACCACCACCACCCACGACATGGCCCGCCGTAGCCTGCTGCTGATGGAGCGGTGGGACGACACCGAGGCGGCCGAGCTCATCCACCCCGACGCCGCCAACGACGAGGCGGTCAGCGAGCCCCCCGCGGCCAGGGGCCGCGGGGCGGCCGCGTTCAAGGCGACCTACGACTGGCTGCACGCCGCCTTCGAGGGGCTGCGCTGGGAGGTGCGGGAGCTGGCGGCCGAGGGCGACCTGGTCGTCGTCCGCACCGTCATGCATGGCCGGCAGGTGGCTCCGTTCGCCACCTACGGTCCCGACGGCCGCCTGGCCCAGGTGTTCGCCTCCAACGGCCGGTCCTTCGCCACCTCCCAGACCCACTGGTACCGCCTGGCCGACGGCCGCGTCATCTGGCACGCGGCCAACCGCGACGACCTCGGCCAGGCCCGCCAGCTCGGCTGGGTCCCGCCCAGCCCGGCCTTTCTGGTCCGCTCCGGTCTGGCCAGGCGGCGCCTGGGCCGCGCCGGTCAGTCCAGCTCGATCGTGCCGCCGGTCCGCCAGTAGATCTTGACCGAGGGCGCCCCCGGCGCCTGCTCGTCGGCCCGGTCGAGGAAGCCGTCGTCGACCAGGTAGCGCCGGAGCATGGCGTAGTCGGGGTGGTAGCGCCCGAGCAGCTCGTTGACCTCCCGCTCGGGGTAGCGCCGGCCCGGCTCGAACAGCCCGGCCAGGTGGTCGAGGACGACGAGGCGCTTGCCGTGGGCGGCCGGCATGGCCAGCAGCCGGCCGTTGTGCACGAACCGCCGCAGCACGTCGGCCTCGGGCGACCCGGCGGCCGGGCCCGCCGGCCCCCCGCCCTCGCCTCCGGGACCCCCGCCCTCAGCGCCCTCGGCCTCGCCCCGGGAACCGGTGGCGGCGGCCCGCCGGGCGGCCGCCTTGAAGGCGTCGGCGCGGACCTGGTAGCCATTGGCGGCGTCGCCCTCGAGCAGCCCGCCGGCCACCAGCCGGCTGAGCGCCCTGGCCGCGACCCGCGGCTCCAGTCCGGCCCGCTCGGCCACGTCGGGCAGGGTCGCGGCGCCGAGGGTGACCGCGGCCAGCGCCCGCAGCCGGTCCGGCTCGGCCAGCAGCGCCACCAGCTCACGTGGGCCAGGAGCGTCGTTCATGTCCCCATTGTGGACGACATTCGATTGTCGTCGTCGCGTGCTAGCCTTTGGCCTGGTGAGGGCGCGTACCGGCGCCCTGCCGGCGGGCATCGGGCGCGCCGGTCCGGGCCGAAGGGCCCGGCGCGACGGTGGGGGCGAGCTCGAACGTGGCCAGGACAGTCCGGACCGCCTATGCCTGCACCGAGTGCGGGGCCGCCAGCCCGCGCTGGGTCGGCCGCTGCCCGGCCTGTGGCGCCTGGAACAGCCTGGTCGAGGAGGTCCTGGAGCGGTCGTCCCCGGCCAGGGCGTCCGGCCCGGTGACGGCCCCGGTCCCGATCACCGAGGTTGCCGCCCAGACCGGCGCCCACCGCCCCACCGGGGTCGAGGAGCTCGACCGCGTCCTGGGTGGCGGCCTCGTCCCCGGGTCGGTCGTGCTGCTGGCCGGCGAGCCCGGCATCGGCAAGTCGACCCTGCTGCTGGGGGTGCTGGCCGGCCTGGCCGAGAACGGGCCGGTGCTGTACGTCTGTGCCGAGGAGTCGCGCGAGCAGGTCCGCCTGCGGGCCGAGCGCCTCGGGGCCCTCCACCCCGGGCTGCTGCTGGCCGCCGAGACCGACCTCGGCGCCGTCCGCACTCTGGTCGAGCAGGTCGAGCCGACCGTTGTGGTGGTCGACTCGGTCCAGACCGTCGCCGACCCCGAGCTGGCCGGCGCCCCTGGCGGGGTCGGGCAGGTCCGCGAGGTCGCCGCCCAGCTGGTCCGCCTGGCCAAGGAGCGCTCGATCGCCACCTTCCTGGTCGGCCAGGTCACCAAGGACGGCGCCGTCGCCGGCCCCAAGACCCTCGAGCACCTGGTCGACGTGGTCCTCAACTTCGAGGGCGACCAGCACCACGCCCTGCGCCTGGTCCGCTGCACCAAGAACCGCTTCGGCCCCGCCTACGAGGTCGGCTGCTTCGAGATGACCGAGGCCGGCCTGGAGCCGCTGGCCGACCCGTCGCGGCTGTTCCTGTCGGCCCGCTCGGCCGGGGTGCCGGGGGTGGCCTGCACGGTCAGCCTGGAGGGCCGGCGGCCACTCGTCACCGAGGTCCAGGCGCTGGTCGTGCCCACCGGCGTCGCCGTGCCGCGGCGCACCGCCCAGGGCCTGGACGCCGGCCGACTGGCCATCCTGGTCGCCGTGCTCGACCGCAGGGCCCGCATCGGCCTGGCCGGCAACGACGTGTTCGCGGCCACCGCCGGCGGGGTCAGGATCACCGAGCCCGCGGCCGACCTGGCCGTCTGCCTGGCCCTGGCCTCGGCCGCCCGCGACCGGCAGGTCCCGTCCGACCTGATCACCATCGGCGAGGTCGGCCTGGGCGGCGAGGTCCGCCCGGTCCCGCAGTTGCCCCGCCGCCTGGCCGAGGCGGCCCGGCTCGGCTTCCGCCGCGCCCTGGTCCCCGCGACCGGCCTCCCCAACGGGATCAGGGCCGGCGCCGGCATCGAGCTGGACCCGGTCGGCTCGGTCGCCGAGTCCCTTTCGGTCCTGGCCACCCCCCAGATGGCCGGGGTGCCCCGATGAGCCGGAGGGGTTCGGGGAACCCCAGCGGGGTGCCCCGATGAGCTTGGACGACCGCCTGCTGGAGGTGCTGCGCCAGGTCGCCCCGGGCACGGCCCTGCGGCCCGGGCTGGAGCGGATCCTGCGGGCCAACACCGGTGCCCTGGTCGTGCTCGGCACCCCGCCCCAGGTGGAGGCGCTGTTCACCGGCGGGTTCCAGATCGACGTGCCGTTCACCGCCCAGCGCCTCTCCGAGCTGGCCAAGATGGACGGCGCCCTGGTCCTGGACGAGACGGCCACGCGCATCCTGTGGGCCAACGTCCATCTGATGCCCGACCCGGCCATCCCGACGGTCGAGACCGGCACCCGCCACCGCACCGCCGAGCGGGTGGCCAGGCAGGCCGGGGTCCCGGTGATCTCGGTCTCGCACTCCATGCGCACCATCACCCTGTACGTCGAGGACTGGCGCCACGTGATGGAGGACGTCGGCGCGGTGCTGTCGCGGGCCAACCAGGCGGTGGCCGCCCTGGCCCACTACCGGGCCCGCTTCGACGAGGCCAGCGCCGCCCTCGACGCCCGCGAGCTGCACGGCCAGGCCATCCTGCTGGACGTCCTGACCCTGCTCGGGCGGGCCGAGATGGTGCGCCGGGTGGCCCGCGAGCTGGAGCAGTACGTGGCCGAGCTGGGCAGCGACGGCCGCCTGCTCCGACTCCAGCTGGAGGAGCTGAGCGCCGGGGTGGACCAGGAGGAGCGCCTGACCGTCCGCGACCACCTCAGGGCCCGTCCCGGGTGGGAGGTGGCCGGCGTCCTGGCCGAGCTGAGCCGCCTGACCCCCGAGGAGCTGTTGGACACGGCCGCCGTGGCCAAGGCGATCGACCTCACCGGCGACCCCGAGACGCTGGACGCGGCCGAGGTCCCGCGCGGCTACCGCCTCCTGGCCAGGGTGCCGCAGCTCCCGCCGTCGGTGGTCGAGCGGGTGGTGGAGCGCTTCGGCTCGCTGAAGGTCATCATGGCCGTCGGCCCCGAGGACCTCGAGGAGGTCGAGGGCGTCGGCGCCGGCCGGGCCCGGCTGCTGCGCGAGGGGCTCAGGCGCCTCGCCGACGGTGCCCGGCCTGAGGCCGACGAGTGAGCCCGGGTACGTCAATCAGGCCATCTACCTGCGACTTCGTTTGTACGCAACCCCGCAAAAATGTTATCCTGATTTGTGTTCCGTTCGAGGGAAGGGGTTTTCGCGTATGTTCAAGGTCGGCGACAGCGTCATCTACCCACAGCATGGGGCCGCGGTCATCGAGGGCCTCCAGGATCGTGAGGTAGGCGGCGAGACCAGGGAGTACCTGGTCCTCAAGCTGACGTATGGCGACCTGACCCTCATGGTGCCCCGCGACAACTGCCAGGAGGTCGGTATCCGCGAGGTGTGCAGCTCCGACGACGTCGAGGGCGTCTTCGAGATCCTGCGCACCGGTGAGTCCTCTACCCAGGGCAACTGGAGCCGCCGCTTCAAGGGCAACATCGAGCGCCTCCAGTCGGGCGACATCTTCCAGGTCGCTGAGGTCGTCCGCGACCTCACCGTCCGCGACCGTGAGAAGGGCCTGTCCGCCGGGGAGAAGCGCATGCTCCAGCGCTCTCGCCAGATCCTCGTCTCCGAGCTGGTGCTCGCCTGCCACTGCGACGAGGGCAAGGCCATCCTGCTGGTCGACGAGGCGCTCGAGTCGTAGCCAGACCCGGTCCTCGGTTCACGCCCACCGCCCTCCCGGCGGTGGGCGTGGTCGTGCCCGCGGCCGGTGCCGGCCGCCGCCTCGGCGGCGGGGGCAAGGCGCTGGTCCGCCTGGACGGGCGGGCCATGCTGGCCCACGCCGTTGAGGCGATGGAGGCCAACCGCTGCACCACCGCGGTGGTGGTGGTCAGCCACCCCGACGCCCTGGAGGCCACGGCCAAGCTGCTCGCCGACGAGGGCCTGGCCAAGGTGACCGCGCTGGTCGCCGGCGGGCCGACCCGCCAGGCCAGCGTGGCCGCCGGGCTTCGGGCCCTGCCCCCGGAGCCCGGCTATGTGGTCGTGCATGACGCCGCCCGCCCCCTGGTCGCCCCGGGCACGATCGACCGGATGCTGGAGCTGCTCCTTGAGGCCGGCCTGGCCGGGGTGGTCCCCGGGGTGCCGGTGATCGACACCATCCGCCGGGTCGACGCCGCCCAGCGCTCCACCGGCATCGTCGACCGCGAGCAGCTTCGGTCCATGCAGACCCCGCAGCTGTTCGTCCGCGAAGTGCTGGAGGAGGCCTACCGGCTGGCCCTCCGCGACGGGGTCGAGGCGGCCGACGAGGCCGCCCTGCTCGAGCTGGCCGGCCACCCGGTCCAGGTCGTACCCGGCGACCCCGAGAACCTGAAGGTGACCACACCGCTCGACCTGGCCATCGCCGAGACCCTCCTGGCCCGCCGTCGCGTCTCCGGCGGAGGGGTCCGGGGGATCTCGTGACCCTCCCGCCACTACGGGTCGGGCAGGGAGTGGACGCGCACCCGCTGGTCGCCGGGCGGCCGCTGGTCCTCGGCGGGGTCACCGTCCCCTTCGAGCTCGGCCTTGACGGCCACTCCGACGCCGACGTGGTCGCCCACGCGGCCTGCGACGCCGTGCTCGGCGCGGCCGGGCTGCCCGACCTGGGCCACCACTTCCCCTCGGCCGACCCGCGCTGGGAGGGCGTCTCCAGCATCGACCTGTGCGCCAGGGTGGCCGAGCTGGTCGCGGCCAGCGGCTGGGCGCCGGTCAACCTGGACGTCGCCGTGCTCTGCGACCGGCCCCGCCTCGGCCACCTCACGGCCACCATGGCCGCCAACCTGGCCGCCGCCCTCGGCCTGGAGCCGGCCCGGGTCCGGGTCACGGCCAAGGCCACCGACGGCCTCGGCTTCTCGGGCCGGGGGGAGGGGATCGCCGCCAGCGCGGTCTGCCTGGCCGCTGAGCAGCCGGTTCGCGGGTAGGATACGAAGCTCACCCGCCGATCTCGATCCCGGAGCCGAACCACCGTGGCCCTGCAGCTCCACAACACCCTGACCCGTCGCAAGGAGCCGTTCGTGCCCCGCGACGAGGGCCGGGTCGGGATCTACCTGTGCGGCCCCACCGTCTACGCCGAGCCCCACATCGGCAACCTCCGCCCGGTGGTCGTGTTCGACGTCCTCCGCCGCCACCTGGCCGCCTCCGGCTACGAGGTCCTCTACGTCCGCAACTACACCGACGTGGACGACAAGATCATCAACGCCGCCGGCCACGACCCGCTCCGCGCCTTCGCCGTGGCCGAGCACTGGGCCCGGGTCTACGACCAGATCACCGCCGCCCTCGGCGTGCAGCCGCCCGACATCGCGCCCAGGGCCAGCGGCCACATCCCGGAGATGCTGGCCCTGATCGCCCGCCTGGTCGACGCCGGCATCGCCTACCAGGTCGGCGCCGACGTCTACTTCGCCGTCGGCAAGTGGCCCGAGTACGGCCGGCTGTCCGGCCGCGACCTGGCCGAGCTCCAGGCCGGCGCCCGGGTCGAGGTCAACCCGGACAAGCGCGACCCGCTGGACTTCGCCCTCTGGAAGGGCGCCAAGCCGGGCGAGCCCACCTGGGACTCACCCTGGGGACCGGGCCGCCCCGGCTGGCACATCGAGTGCTCGGCCATGGCCGGCAAGTACCTGGGCTGCGCCTTCGACATCCACGGGGGCGGCGAGGACCTCATCTTCCCGCACCATGAGAACGAGATCGCCCAGTCCGAGGCCGCCACCGGCGAGCCGTTCGCCCGCTACTGGCTGCACAACGCCTTCCTGGAGCTCAAGGGCGAGAAGATGGCCAAGTCCGTCGGCAACGTGGTCAGCCCCCGCGAGCTCCTGGCCCGCCACCGCGGCGTGGTCCTGCGCTACGCCCTCCTCGGCGCCCACTACCGCAGTCCCCTGGAGTTCTCCGAGGAGGTCCTCGCCGACGCCGCCGCCAGCTACGACCGCCTGGCCACCTTCGCCACCAACGCCGCCCGCGCCCTCGGCGTCCCAGGCCCGCCGGCGGGTGGGTCGGAGGGCGGGCCGGTTGAAGGGCTGGAGGCCGAGGACCGGCTCGGCTCCCCGCCCCCGTCCGGCTGGAGCGACCGGTTCCAGGCGGCCCTGGACGACGACCTGAACGTCCCCGCCGCCCTGGCCGTGCTGTTCGACCTGGTCGCCGAGTCCAACCCCCTGATCGCCAGGCTGGAGCGGGGCGACAGCGCCGTGACCGGCGACCTCCGGGGCCGGTTCGCCACCTTCCTCGCCCTGACCGCACGTCTCGGCTTCACCCCGCTGGACGACCTCCCCGACCCGGCAGCCTTCCGCCCCGTCCTCGACCTCCTCCTCGACCTCCGCGAACGGGCCCGCGCCGCCCGCGACTTCGCCGTCGCCGACGCCATCCGCGACCGCCTCGCCCAGGCCGGCATCCGGGTCGAAGACCGCCCCGGCGGCCCCCGATGGCACCTCAGCCCCTAGGCGGCGGCCGCCAGGAGGGCCGCCCCGGCAAGGGATCCGGCAGACGCCGCGACGGCGACCACCGCGCCGCCCAGGCCCGCCGCGAACACGACGGTGGGGGAGAGGTCCGCCGTCCCCAGGCCCCGTCCGAGAAGCGCCGCGCCCCCTCCGGCGCCCGCCAGGCCAAGCAGTCCCGCCGCCGCGGCCAGCTCGAGGCGGCAAGGGAGGCCGTCCGCCCCGGTCAGGGCCGCACCCTGATCGAGGGCCGCCGCCCCGTCGTCGAGGCCCTGCGCGCCGGCCGCCCCATGGACCGGATCCTCCTCGCCTCCGGCGCCGGCCGAGCCGCCCTCGGCGACCTCCTCGACCTCGCCCAGCGCCGCGGCATCGAGGTCCAGACCGTCCCCCGCTCCCTGATCGACGCCGAAGCCCGCAGCGGCGCCCACCAGGGCGTCCTCGCCATCGTGGCCCCCATCCAGCCCATCGGCCTGACCGAGCTCCTGGCCACCCCTCTCACCGGCCGGGCGCCCCCCTTCTTCCTCGCCCTCGACGGCATCGAAGACCCCCACAACCTCGGCGCCCTCGCCCGCAGCGCCGAAGCCGCCGGCTGCCACGGCCTGATCCTCCCCCGCCACCGCAGCGCCCCCCTCTCCGCCGTCGCCATCAAGTCCTCAGCCGGAGCCCTCGAGCACCTCCCCGTCGCCGAGGTCCCCAACCTCGCCCGAGCCGTCGAACAGCTCCAAGCCTCCGGCATCTGGACCATCGGCCTCGACGGCACCGCCGAGACCAGCCTGTTCACCCTTGAGCTGGCCGACGAGCCCGTCTGCATCATCGTCGGAAGCGAAGGCACCGGCCTCCACCGCCTCGTCCGGGACTCCTGCGACGTCCTCGTCCGCATCCCCATGTCCGGCCAGATCGAAAGCCTCAACGCCTCCGTCGCCGGTGCCCTGGCGCTCTTCGAAGTCCACCGCCGCCGCCACCCACCCCCCTGATCACGTACCCTTACCCACACCCGCTGGCGTGGCGCAACCGGCAGCGCAGCTGTCTTGTAAACAGCAGGTTGGGGGTTCGAGTCCCCCCGCCAGCTCCCAAACCCGCAGCCGCCATCCACAGGTCGAGGGGAGTTCTGGTCCGGCCTCAGCGAAGCTCGGCGCGACCGCCCAGTGTGCTCAGCCGCCGGTGGCCGGCTCGTCTACGAATCGGACGCCGGCCGCCTCCGCCCGTTGCTGGTCCCATCCGTTGGGCCAGATCGTGGCCTTGTTGGCCACCGCACCCTCGAGGTGGACGGTCCCCTGCCATGCCACCGCAGGCGACATCTGCACCTTGCTGAGGTCGGCTCCGAACAGCACGGACTTTTCCAGGTAGGCACCGAGGATGTAGGCGCCTACCAGCTTGGTAGAGGTTAGATCGGCTCCCCTCAGGCTGGCGCCTGTGAGCGTTGCCCCACTGAGATCGGAGTAGATGATCTTCGCGCCGGCCAGGTTGGCCCTCTCGATGTCTGCTTCCTGCAGTTGGGCGCCGTTGAGCTCCGCCCCCGTCAGCTGGGCTTCCTTGAGATGTGCGTACCTCAGGTCGGTTTCCGACAGTCGGGTCTCACGAAGGTCCACCTTTCTCAGCTGCGCCCCATTGAGGTGTGTGTTCGTAAGCCCAGCACCGCGAAGGTCTGCCTCCACCAGCGTGGCCCCTGAGGCTTTGGCGCTTGCCAGGTTCGC
The DNA here is from genome assembly GCA_030152105.1 of Actinomycetes bacterium. The sequence goes on along the minus strand of JASLIH010000126.1, from coordinate 11,525 downwards.
TCGCCGCAGGCATCCCTTGCTGATCGTCGTGCGCTCGAGCGAAGCGCCGTAAAGATTGGCGTCTTCCAGGGTCGCCCCGTCGAGGTTGGCATCCGACAAGTTGGCGTAGGCAAGGCCAGCGCCAGGCAGATACGCGCCCGCCAAGTTCGCCTTCCGGAGGTCGGCCCGGTCGAGCTTCGCGCGTTCCAGACGGGCACCGAGCAGGTTGGCCTTGTAGAGGTAGACGCCCTCCAGGTCGAGGCCAGCCACCTCAAGCCGGCCCAACACGGTCAGCACGGCTTGAAGGTCAGGTGCCCGTACCTGGAGTGACGGATGGTCGTCGACGCCATCGGGCGACTGGTCGGCGGCTGCCAACTCCGCCGCCCGACGTCTGACAAAGGCTGCCAACACCTCCACAATGGCCAGCCGGTCGCGGTCGGCCTTGGACCGGTCGCCGTCCGCCTCGGAGTCGTGTGCGATCCGCTCTAGGCTGTATAGGCCGCCCAGCCGGACATCGAGCGTCTCGCGGCCGAACTGGTCGATGGCCCGGGTGAAACGCTCGGTGATCTGGGCCTCGCGCTCCCGAGCGTCGATCTTGCGGTTGTTGCGAACGTTCTCTTGGAGCTGGCGCCAGGTAAAGAAGGCGCCGAGGAGGATCGCTGCGCCCCCGAACCCTTGGAATAGGGTGACTCGGGCCTCGTTCTCGAGCCGCAGCCGATCATGCCCGAGTTCGACACGGTCCCGAGGATCGGTGACGCCCTTGGCCTGGAGGGTCGCCTCGGACAACGGCGGAACCAGGAGCCTCGGGAGCCAGAACAGGCAGCCGACCACGACGGCGAGCAGGCCAAGGACGACGGCGACCTGGCCCCGGCCGCCGAATTTCGCATCCGCACTGGCTCCGCTGTCTGGCGATTGCATCGTCCACCTAAATCGTGCGCGGGAACGCCGCCCAATCATGGCAGAGCGTCCTCGCCCGGTCACAGCTGCCGGCGGTGCTCAACCGCTGGTCCGGCTGAGCTGGCGGCAGCGCCCTCACCCGGCGGGTGCCGCTCCGTTCTGGCCGGCCCACGAAGCCGGCCCCCGCAACCTTCCATTGCGGGCTCCAGCTCCTAGGCGATTCGGTCGCTCACGTTGCCTGTCTTGGCATCCGATTTTCTGTCGGCTGCAAGCATCCTGGTTCAGAGCATCAACTGCTGTCCGCTGGATCGACGGTGTTTGACCGTCTCTCTCGCCCCATCTAGCCTCGGCCACGGCCGATGGACCACGTGGATTGTTGCGGGAGGATGGCGATGCTGATCACGACCACCCCTGGGATCGAGGGCCGTGCCGTGGCCCAGTACCTGGGTGTTGTCACTGCTCAGGGGGTGCTTGGGGTCAATGTGTTCAAGGATGTGGGGGCGGGGGTGCGCAATATCTTTGGGGGTCGGTCCAAGTCCTATGAGAATGAGGTGGCGTCTGGGGTGAGTGATGCGTTGGCGGAGTTGGAGCAGCAGGCGGCGCAGTTGGGCGCGGATGCGGTGGTTGGGGTGGATATCGATTATGAGTCGGTTGGCGACAAGATGCTGATGGTGAGCGCCTCCGGCACCGCGGTGAAGCTGAGCTGACGGCCCCAGCTCGACGCTCGTGATATGCGCTCCACAGGAGGGTTGCTGGCTCGACTCGAGTGACCGCCGACGAGCGCCGCAAACCATCGCGCCGGCCGCCGGCACCTAGCTGGTGGTTGGTTGGCCGCCCCACTGGCACTCAGGACTTCGGCGAGCACAACAAGCTCGCGCTGCTGCCCTGACGGTGCCACCGGGACCTTGTCCCCATCGCGTTTGGTCAACCCCGACCTACGACTCCCGTCGGGCAATCTAGGACGCTGCCGCCTCCCGATCTAGGCGCATCGTCCGATGTCCGGCCAACCCCGGGACCGTACGGTGCCGCCAGGGGGACCATCCGACGCGCGTGAGAGGCGGCGACATGATCAAGGTGCAGGGGGACCGGGCGTTCGGCCGGGGAATCGAGGCTGGCGGGTGGTCGTTAGGTCGATGTTGGAGCTGGTCAAGCAAGGGGGCTGCTGTGTCGGGAAGGCTGCGGAGTCGTCGGGGTCGACTGGTGCTGGGATTGGCGACGCTGACGATGGCGCTGGCATGGGCGACCGCGGCGGTCGCCGCCCCGGGCTGGTCGGTGGTTCCGAGCGTCGACCCGTCGGCCGCCGAGAACGTGCTGAACGCAGTGGCGGTGCGCAGCTCCAGCGACGCCTGGGCGGTTGGCCGGTTCCTCGCCCCCGACCAGGACGACGACGGCCTGAACATGCTCACCGAGCACTGGAACGGCAGCAGCTGGACCCAGGTCGCGGCCCCGGCGGTGCTGCATCGGGACGAGTCGTTGCTGGCGGTGAGCGCGAGCTCGGCCAGCGACGCCTGGGCGGTCGGGTTCACCAAGACGGTCTCGGCCGCCGGCCGCAACCCGCTGGCGGTGCACTGGAACGGCAGCAATTGGACGATCGTGGCCACGCCCACCCTCACCGGGGGCTCCAAGTCGACGCTCAACGGCGTGGTCGCCCTCAGCCCGACCAACGCCTGGGCGGTCGGCAGGGGCCGCAACGGCGCCGCCCTGGCCGAGCACTGGAACGGCACCGCCTGGGCGACCGTCCAGGTGCCGACCCCGGCGGGCGCCGCCAGCAGCCAGCTCAGCGGGATCTCGGCGCTGTCGCCGAGCGACATCTGGGCGGCCGGCAGCGTCGCGACCGTGGTCGGCACCACCGTGCAGACCCGGACCCTGGTCGAGCACTGGAACGGCACGGCGTGGAGCATCGTCACCAGCCGCAACGCCACCAACAGCAACCTGCTCACCGGCGTGGCCGCGGTGGCCGCGAACAACGTCTGGGCGGTGGGCTACACGGTCACCACCGACGGCACCAACCAGCCGGACAAGACCCTGATCGAGCACTGGAACGGTAGCGCCTGGTCGCTGGTGGCCAGCCCGAGCCCGGCGTCCAACGACACCCTTTCCGGGGTGGCGGCCCGCTCCGCGAGCGATGTCTGGGCGGTGGGGACCCGTCAGGACCGCAGTGGCCCCATCCCGATCGACCGCACGCTCACCGAGCACTGGAACGGCAGCGCCTGGTCGGTGGTGGCCAGTCCCAACGTCGGCGGCAACGACAACCTGCTCAACGGCGTGAGCGCCACCACCGGCGACGTCTGGACGGTCGGGTCCTCCGAGGTCACCGACCACACCCTCATCCTCCGCGAGACCGGCTGACCGAGAGCAGCGCCTCGCCGCGCCGGCTGCCGGCAGCCAGGGGGCCCGGAACCGTGGGTTCCGGGCCCCCTTGGGCATGCCGCCAGGTCCAGCTCGAGTCCTCCTCCTGAGAGCCTGCGGTGGTGGTACCCGGGGCTGGTCAAGGGGGTGTGGCCGAGAGGTTCGTGCACCCGCGAGCGGCGGTGAACTGTGCGCGGGCCTTGGTCGCGGCCGAACCCGTGAGCGGGATCGGAGCGCCGTGGCGAATGACCGCCGGTGTCCATGCGGCCCGCTGCACTGCCTGGGCACCCAAGGTGAGGGTCAGCACACCGGTCGTCCGGTTGGGCTCTGAGAACCAGTTCCACCAGTAGAAGTTGCCGAGCCCGTAGGCGACGTAGGTCTTGCCGAGCCAGCCGCTGCCCTGCAAGGTGTGGGCGTGGCTGCCGACCACGATGTCGGCTCCCGCCTGCGCCAGCCGCTGCGCCAGGCGACGCTGCGGGCCGATCGGGCAGGGATTGCCCTCCTCACCCCAATGCAGGTAGACGACCACGGTGTCGGCGGTCCGGCGGGCCCGCCGCACGGCCGCGGCCAGGCGCGCCTCGTCGTAGGCCGACGCCAGGCCCGGTTTGCCGGTTCCGGCTGTCCACGCCGCCTGCAAGCCGGGCTCCAGGACCTGGGTGGCGCCCAGGATGGCGATGCGCTGGCCGCGGACGGTCACCGACCAGGGCGCGTAGGCTCGGGCGGCGTCTCGACCGATGCCGACGACCGGGAACCGTGCCGCCGCCGCCGCGGCCAGCGAGTCGCGCAGCCCGACCAGGCCGTAGTCCATGCCGTGGTTGTTGCCCATGGTGGCGACGTCCACCCCGGCCGCCCGTAGGGCCTGGAAGGCAGTTGGTGGGGCGCGGAACACATAGTGTTTGTGCTGGGGTGTCCCGCGGGTCGTGACCGTGGTCTCCAGGTTGACCATGGCCACATCGGCTCGGCGGAGCACGGCGGCGACTGGCCCGAGCGCGGTGTCCGGGTTTCTGGCCAGGCGCGCTCCCGGCACCTTCATGAAGTGCACGTCGCCGGCCAAGGCGAGGGTCACCAGGCGCCGGACGGTTGAGGCCGGGGTGGGGCTCGACTGGCTGATGCTGGTGCGGGCTGCCGGGGCCGTGGTCGGCGCCGCAGGGTACTCACCGCGGCTGCAGGCGGCCGGGGACAGGGCGGCCACGATCAGCAGCGCGGCCACCCGCGCCCACCTAATGGCTGGACGTCTCGTCATCACCCGGTACCACCGTGGTCGGTGAGATGGCTCTGCGAGGCTCCACCCTACGTGGCCAGACCGCTGTGCGGGCAAGCCCACCAGGGTGGACGCTCCGACTAGGGTGCTGGATCGACCGAGTTAGGCGTTCGGGCGGCCGAAAGCTAGGTGCATCGTCCGATGCTCAGACCAGGCTCGCTCTCTACCGTCAAGGTGCATCCCGGGAACGGGCTGCTCGACGGGAACTTCAGGAGGTTTCGACATGGCTCGCCCAGCAACGACGATGCGCCGGCTCGTCGGCCCGCTGCTCTTGGTGGCCGCGGTGGCGATCATCGCGGCTGCGTGCAACGGCACCGGTCCCACTGCCTACGGCGCACCGGCATCGACCGCCGCCACAACCACCGCCACCAACGCGGCCACCATCAAGAACTTCTCCTTCCAGCCCGACGTCCTCAAGGTCAAGGTCGGCGCGAAGGTGACCTGGACCAACGGCGACACCGTCCCCCACACCGTGACCGCCGACACCAACTCGTTCGACAGCGGCAATCTCCAGCCGGCAGGCTCGTTCTCGTTCACCTTCACCCGACCGGGAACCTACGCCTACCACTGCTCGATCCACCCCTCCATGCACGGCAGCGTCGTCGTCGGGTAACCCTGGTGCCGCGCGAACGACCCGCTGGCCATCCGGGCCACTCGATCAGCGGCAACCCAGGATCACGAGGGATCCGAACATGATCGGGGCGACTGCATTCGGGCAGAGCCCGGTCGGCGCCATGCCGTTCCCGTCGCATCTGTTCGAGCGCATAATCCCTGACATGGCCGGCGGTGTCGCAAGCGCCCGCTTCGTTGGCCGCAGTGTTGAGCTCGGCCGCCTCGAGGCGGCCTTCGCACAGGCCCGCAGCGGTGCCCCGGTGACGGTCTGCGTTGGCGGCGAGGCCGGGGTCGGCAAGACCCGGCTGGTCAGCGAGTTCGCAGCACGCGTCCGCCAGAGCGGCGGGCGGGTGCTGCTCGGTGGCTGCATCGAGCTCGGCGAAGGCGCACTGCCGTTTGCGCCAATTGTTGAGGCGTTGCGCGGTCTCGGCCGGGAACTGGAGCCCGACGGCCTCGACGAGCTGGTCGGGCCCGGACAGCCGATGCTGGCCCACCTGCTGCCTGAGCTCGGACAGGTACCTGCCGAGCCGAGGTCGGTCGGGCTTACCGCCGGCCCATGGGCGCAGGCTCGGTTGTTCGAGGCCGTCCTGGCCCTGATGGAGCGCCTGGCCGGCCAGGCGCCCACGCTCTTGGTTGTGGAGGACCTCAACTGGGCCGACCGCTCGACCCTGGACCTGCTCGCCTTCCTGGTGCACAACCTCCAGGCGGGTGCCTTGCTGCTGGTGCTGACCTACCGGTCCGACGAGCTGCACCGCCGCCATCCCCTGCGGCCGTTCCTGGCCGGGCTGGACCGAAGCGGACGGGCTGAACGCCTTGAGGTCGACCGCTTCGAGCGCGCCGACCTCGCCGACATGCTGGCCGGCATCCTCGGAGCACCGCCCGACGCCGGGCTGCTCGAGCGGATCTACGATCGCTCGCAGGGCAACGCCTTCTTCGCCGAGGAGCTGGTGGCCGCCGGGCAACAAGACGACGGACGCGGCCTGCCGCCCCGCCTGGAGAACGTCGTGTTGGCCCGCATCCAGGTCCTTCCCGACGATACCCAAGCGGTGCTGCGGATCGCGGCCGCGGCGTCCCGCCGCATCGAGCACGGGCTGCTCGCCGCGGTCGCCCAACTGCCCGAGGCGGAGTTGCTCGACGCGCTGCGCGCCGCCGTCGCCCACCAGGTGCTCGTCCCCGATCCGGTCAGCGAGACCTACGCCTTCCGGCATGCGCTGACCGAGGAAGCGCTCTACGGCCAGCTGCTGCCAGGCGAGCGTGCCCGGCTGCACGCCGCCTTCGCCCGCGCGATTAGCGAGCACCCCGACCTGGTCGGGTCCAACCCGGCCGCCATGCCGGCTTGGCTCGCCTACCACTGGGTCAAGGCACACGATCTTGTGCGCGCCCTGCCAGCCGCCATCCAGGCGGGCTTGCAGTCGCAGGCCGCCTATGCCTTCGCCGACGCCTACCAGTACTTCGAGACCGCCCTGGAGCTCTGGGACCAGGTCCCCGACGCCGCCGAACATGCCACCCTCAGCCGCGCCAGGGTGCTGCGGCACGCCGCCGAGTCGGCGTACACCGCCGGCGACCCGGTCCGGGCGATCGCGCTGATCCGCGTGGCGCTCGCCCAGGTCGACCCGGGCGACGACCCGTTCCAGGCTGGGCTGCTGCACGGACGCCTCGGCGGCTACCTGGCGGCCACGGGTGGCCAGGGGGCGATGGCCGAGTACGAGCAGGCCGTGGCGCTGGTCCCTCCCGCGCCACCATCGGCCGAGCGGGCGGGGGTGCTGGCCGCGTTCGGCGAGGCGCTCATGATCCAGGCCCGCTATCGCGACTCGCTGGTGTTGTGCGAGGAGGCAATCGCCATTGCCAGCCAGGTCGACGCGCCCGTTGAGGAGAGCAACGCCCGGCGGGCGCTGGGTGTGGATCTGGCCTTCCTCGGCGACCTCGAGGGAGGCATCGAGCAGCTCAGGGCGGCGTGCCGGATCGCCGAGACGGTCGCCAAGGTCGACGACCTCGCCCGCGCGCTGACCTCCCTGGCCGGCGTGCTGGAGGTGTTCAGCCGTCTGGAGGAGGCGGCCACCGTCGCCGTGGAAGGCGCCGAAGTGGCAGACCGCCAGGGGCTGGCCCGCTGGCACGGCCCATTCCTGGCCGCCAGCGCGGCCCGGTCGCTGCTCGCGCTGGGTCGCTGGGCCCAGGCTGAGGCGATGCTGCGACAGGCGGTGAGCCGCCTGGCCCCGGAGCTGGCGGCCACCCACATCTACATTCACACCATCTATGCCCAGCTCGACCTCTGCCGAGGTCTGGTCGACTCCGCCGCCGCGCATCTGGCGGTGGCGCATGACGCCTTCGCGCAGACCGTGACCCAGGCGTGGGTGGGGGGGCCGCTGTCGGCCAGGACCGCCGAGCTGGCGCTGCTGGAGGGTCGCCCAGCCGATGCCAGCGCTGCCGTGGCCGAAGGGCTGAAGCTCCCTGGTCTCCAACCGTACCTTGCCGCCTCGCTGTACACGCTGGGACTGCGCGCCGCGGCTGACCGTGCCGAGCTGGCCCGGGCCCGGCGTACCGAGGAAGAGGAACTCGAGGCGCGCGCGGTCGGCCACGAGCTGGCCGCCCAGCAGCGCGCCCAGGCCTCACCCGGGACAGCCAACTCGGCCGCCGCCCTGCCTCCACGGGTCGAGGTGGAGGCGGTGACCGGCGAGGCCGAGCTCGCCCGGCTCCAGGGACGCAAGGACGCCGAGCTGTGGGCGGCGGCCGCCAAGGCCTGGGAACGGCTCGGCGAGCCCTACCCGACGACCTATGCCCGCTGGCGCGAGGCCGAGGCGCTGCTGCTCGGCGGCGTCCGCGAGCGGGTCGAGCCGTTGCTGCGGGCCGCGTACGCGACCGCGCGTGAGCTCGGCGCGGCCCCGCTGTGCGACGAGATCGAGGCCCTGGCCCGCCGCGGTCGTCTCAACCTCGGGACTGATCCCGCGACCATCCCGCCGCCCGCACCCCAGCCGGCATCGCCGCTCGACCGACTCGGCCTCACGGCCCGCGAGCAGGAGGTGCTCGCGCTGGTCGCGCTGGGCCGGACGAACCGCCAGATCGCCGAGACGCTGTTCATCAGCCCCAAGACGGCCACCGTCCACGTCTCCAACATCCTGGGCAAGCTCGGCGTGCACGGCCGGGTCGAGGCGGCCACCATCGCCCACCGGCTCGGGATCATCAAGCCGGGATCCTGACCGCTGTACCTGCTCGCATCCGCGACCGGCACCTCGCCGAGGCGTGATGTGCGGTAGCCGGGCCGAGCCGACACAAGGCCACCACCACGCCTGACCTGCCGAAACGACCCTGGCGGGCCACCCTGCTTGCTCGACTCCGCGACCGGGATCTGGGCGCTCAGGGGGCTTGGAGGAGGTGCTTGGCCTGGCCGACCAGCTGGTGGCGGTAGTCGGGGTCGAGGTAGTCGTTGGCGGCGATCCGGAGCAGGTTCAGGGCCATGTAATACGGCAGCCGCCCGGTGATCGACCCGAATGCCTGGTGGCGGTCGGGGAAATGGCAGGCGTACTCCCACAGGAAATGGCCGATGAACCGCTCCCCACCGCGCCAGCCATCAGGGGTCTGCATGAAGGCGTGCTGGAGCTCACCAGCGACCCGTCCGACGTCGAACATGCGGTCGCCGCGTTTGGTCCGTTCCAGGTCGATCGCGGCCACGTCCTGGCCGTGGCCGAACAAGAAGTTGGCGGGGGTGGCGTCGCCGTGCAGCCAGACCTGGCGGTCTTGCCACATCCGGGGCCGGTCGGCCCAGCAGGCCCCCAACCAGCCCAGCTCCTCCACGTCCCAGCGCCCGAGCTGGCCGGCGTGGGCCAGGCGGCCCACGACGGTGTCGAAATAGCGGCCGTCAGGGGCGAAATCGACCGAGGCGCCGTTGGCGGTCCGGTTGTGCTGGGTGGCCAGGAACCAGGCCAGGGCGGTCAGGCGCCGATACAGATGCCCGTCATCGCCGTGACGGGTGGCCCGGCCGATGGCGTGGCTGAACTCCTCCCCCGGGTAGTACTCGACCACCAGCACCGCGTTGAGCTCAGCCTGCACCGCCAGGGGACGGATCACATGATGGGGCGACCCGGTCAGCTGGTAGCCACGCAGCCGCTGCAACCCCTCGAACTCGCGGTGGGCCAGGGTGGCGGCCTTGTCCTGGTCCCAGCCGAACCTGGGCCCGTAGAACTTGCCGATGACCCTGGCCCGGCTGGTCTTCTCCTCATAGCCATAGACCTGGTTGCTGCCCGACAACCGAAACACCCGGAACGCCGGCCGCGGCTCACGCACTCCCAGCCGATCCCACAGCACCCTGGACAGCAACCCATGCAGCGGATCCTGCCCCCCCACGTATCCGACAAAGCTACCGTTCATTAGAAGCCTTCCCTGACGCCGGCTCCAGGAGCGAGGCATCCAGCAGCGCGTCGTACTCTGCTTGTGCGTCCAGCACCCCGCCACCCCGACCGGCCGACTCGTTGGCCCGGTCGACGAGTGGCGCGCCAAGATCCGTGCCATCCAGGATCCTGGCCAGGTCCATCTGCAGCACCTGGCAGGCGCCGCATGGCCCTGACACCTCCTCGACGAACTCCCAGTCGTGCAGCGCGTCCGACCACTGCGGCTCATAGCACGCCTCGCACAGCCCTGGCGGCCACACAATGTCCGACACCCCGAATGGGCGCAGCGGCAGCGCGCTCACGGTAGAACCGTCCCGAGCGCCCGAGCGGCGCCATCGCAGACGGACCACGCCCTATGGAACCCGGACCCGCCATCGATCTCGCCTGACATTGCGCCCCCCCAAGCGACGCAGAAGCTTTCCCCAGTAGAGCGCCTCCAACGCCGAATCCGCAGTGACATAAGGCACGATCAAATGGTGACCTTCAGCACCGCCACACAACGACACCTACACGACCCTCGTGGTGGTGTCAGGGATCAACCTGAACCGCTAGCCACCAGCCAGAATCAGCGGTTACGCATCTACCGGTCAGCACAAGTGGTTGTAGGTTCGGCGTGCCAGAAATTAGCCGGAACCCCGCACGTGGGCAGGCCAGCGCGGCGACCATGGACAACCCCCGCTCGCCCACCGGCCGCTGTACCTGGCATCAGGGAACTCGGTGGCGGCCGGCGTGGATGCCTCGGACCCGGCGGTCACCGGCTATGTCCCGTTGTTCCATGACCTGTTGCGTGGGGAGCTGGCCTGCCGGCCCTCGCACCGACCGGGCTGCCGCAAGCTGGCCTTGGACAACCTGGCACTGCTCGCGCAGCGCCTCTGGCACCGTCTACTTACGGGGTCCATCATTCGATCAGGAACTGGCGTAGCGACGCCGTCGGTGGCGCTGGAGGTGCGCGGTGAGCTTCAACCATGCCTGCCCGGACGTGCCGGCCGCCCAGATCGCCGACTCGGCCGAGATCCTGGGCACGGCCTGGATCGGGGCCGGCGTGATCCTGGCCCAGGGTGCGGTCGTGCGCTCCCACGACGCGACCGTCTCGATCGACAACCACTCGGCCGTGCTGGAGAACTGCAGCGTGATCGGCACCGGCGCCCATCCGGTGGTGATCGGCCAGCGCACCGTGTTCGGGCACCGCTGCCAGGTGATCGGGGCCAGGGTCGGCAACCTGTGCGAGATCGGCAACGGCACCATCCTGATGCCGGGCTCGGTCCTGGGTGACGGCTGCATCCTGGGCGAGGGCACCCTGGTCCGGGCCGGCACCGTGGTCCCGCCCCGGGCCGTCGTGGTCGGCCGTCCTGGCCACATCACAAGGACGGCCACGCCGTCCGACCTGGAGCGGGTCGCCCGCCTGCGTGACTACGCCGTCGAGCTGACCACCCACCCGCGAGTGCCGATGACGGGGGAGATTCCCCAGGCTGGAGCCGAGATGGGACGCCTGTACGCCTACAAGGACAAGCTGCCGCAGATCGCGCCGAGCGCGCTGCTGCTGGACAGCGCCGAGCTGACCGGGGACGTCATCGTCGGCGAGGACACGATCATCGGGGCCGGGGTCAAGATCATCGGCGACTCGCACGGCCCGGTCCGCATCGGCGCCAGGGTCCAGATCCTGGAGAACACCGTCCTGCACCTGCTGCCCGACAACGAGTTGGTGATCGAGGACGACGTCGTCATCGGGCCTGGCGCGATGATCCACGGCTGCCACATCGAGGCGGGCTCGGTGGTCGAGCCGGGCGCCATCGTGTGCGACTGGAGCCGCGTCGGCCGCGAGTCGCTCGTCGGGGCGGGCGCCTGCGTCAAGCAGCGGGCCAGCTTCCCGGCCCGGTCGGTCGTGGACGGCTTCCCGGCCCAGGTCGTCGGCACCCTGGAAGCGCCCCCGGAGCGGCCGACGTGGGCGCTGACCCGAGAGGCCCTGGCCACCCTGGTCAGGCTGTAGCAGTGCAGCGGCCAGGCGAGCCGGGCGAGGAGCAGCTGCGCGGGATCTACGCCGCGAC
>JASLIH010000020.1 GCA_030152105.1 Actinomycetes bacterium | reverse complement strand
GGTGATCTTGGTGTCGCTGGCATCCAGCTTGCGGCCCTGGGCCACTGCCAGCAGCGACGACTGGAAACAGGCTCCGAAGCCGACCGCGAACAGCTGCTCGGGGTTGGTGCCGGGGCCGCCGGGGCCGCCCATGTCCTCGGGGACCGACAGCTGTAGGTCCAGGCGGCCGTCGGTGGTGCCGCCGTGGCCGGCCCGGCCGCCTTCGATGATCGCCTCGGCGGTGTAGAGGATCCTGGTCAACAGGTTGACTGGCATCTTGTCACCTTCCTCGGACGGCATTGCCATCTCATCGTGCTGGTAGGCGCGGTCCCGATCTGGCCGCAGCACCCGCAGCCTGGAACCGGCGGCCTCGTGGGGCGGTGCGGCGCCGCGATGGGTGAGCAGGCCCAGTGCTGCCAGGACGACGGCGGCGGCCTCGGCGGCGGCCGACAGCAGCTTGCCAGGCACCTGCCAGGTGTTCTCGTACATGTCCGGCAGCGGGCCAAGCGACCCGACATCCACATACCGGTACAGCACCACCGCGCCCAGCGCGCTGCCGGCGACCAGCAACGCCGCCATCCAGCTGCTGCGCCGGGGTCGGATCAGGACCAGCAACGCGGCGACGACCGCCACCACGGCCTCGATCCGAAACAACGCCCCCTGGCTGACGGTCCCCGTCACCGCGTCGTAGGCCGGCGCGTTCTGCCAATGCACCACCGCCTCGACGCCCAGCGCGGCGGCGGTGGCGACCCGCAGGACCCAGGATCTGATCACCCACCGGGCCAGCGCCCCACGACCCAGGGGCATTGTGGCGGCGCTGGCCCGGTCAAGAGCTGGCATCCTAGTAGCCGCCGAAGCCGGAGCCGCTGCTGCTGCCGTAGCCGCCGCCGTTAGCGGAAGTGGCATCGGCGCCGCCGATGACAGCTCCGCCGGCGGGGGTCACCGCATACCACTTGGCGCCGAAGGCATCCACGCCTTGGCCGTTGTGCTGGCCGGCGCCGCTGTCGCCTTGGAAGTAGTACAGCGGGTGCTTGTTGTAGGTCACCTGGGTGGAGCCATCACTGCGCTTGATGGTCCCCAGCATCGACGCCGTCACGCCGCTGCCCGCCTTGGGTGTGGCGCTGCTCTGATCGACCGGCCACGCGGCCACACACGCGCCGGCGCAGGCCGACTGGTTCGACTGGTCCTTCTCGAACAAATACAGCGTCCGCCCGCCTCCGTCGACCAGGATCATCCCCAGGTTGGTGCTGGTGGCCGAGACCGTCGCCACGCTGGACGCTCCACCGCTGGCTGGGGTGGTGCCGCTGGAGCCGTATCCGCCCACGCCGCCCGAGCCCGAGCCGTTGGTGCCGCACCCGGCGGCCAGCACGCCAACCGCTGCCAGCGCGACCAGCGCCACCAGCGGGCGACGCAGCAGTCCCGACCTTCTCAGAGGCGGCCTCTTGGTGCCATTCCAGACGCGCACGTGCGTTCCCTCCTTCGCTGGAGATCGGCCCGTGCCTTGTGGCGCACCAGCTCTTGCTGGTCCACCGGTGTCGAGCCGACCTTCCACCGACGATGACGCACCAGCGGCCTGGTGTCGTCGTGGCGAGCCACCAATATCGCCGCCAGGCTGCCGGGATCCTGACCTACCCGTTAGCAGCAATAACGCAGGGACCGCAGCCCCACTACCAGCTGTGATTCCACAGCGACTGGCATGCCGGCCGGATGGGACCTAGGCAGGTGGCCAGAAGCTCTGTCCGTACCCGCGGTTCAGCGACCTTCAAGGCCTGACCTGCGGCGGCTACTGCGGCGCAGGTAAGAGGTCGTCACCGGATCATGGTGATTCGCGGGTCGGGCACCGCCGAACGGGATCGATCACGCGGACGGCTCATGCCTTCGCATAACGGTCAGGCGCAAGGGAGAGAGCGGGCGTTGATCCGGATGGGCCGGGTGCCGCAGCCGACCCAGGCCCAGGTCCACACCTTCACCACCCTCAACATGGTCGTGCTGCTGGTCGACGCGTTGGTCGGGGTGATGATCCTGCGTGGCCGCTGGCGGCAGGCCCTGGCCCTGGAGCACGCCTAACCGCCTCCCCAGCCTCCCCGGCCACCACCCAGCATCCGGATCGGGCTGGCACCCGAGCGCCTAGGACACCTGGATCGTCGCGGTCATCGACGGGTGGATGGTGCAGTGGTAGGGGAAGCTCCCCGCCTTGTCGAAGAGGAAGGAGAACGTCGCCCCCGGCGGCATCTGGTGGTCGAAGGCGCCCCCGTCGGCGGTCACGGTGTGTGCGATGTCCTGCTGGTTGGTCCAGGTCACCTGCTGGTCCGTCTTGAGGTTCAGCGTCGCCGGCGTGAAGGCGAGGTTGTCGATGGTCACGGCGTTCCCGCCGCCCTGGCCGCCTGCGGTGGAGGTCGGCCCGCTCCCGCCAGCGCTCGACCCGCCCCCGCCCCCGCCGCAGCCAGCGGCGAGCGTCCCGACCACGGCGAGCAGGGTGAACGCGACGAGCATGCGGCGCATAGGTGACCTCCTTGGATGCAGGCGCACAGCCAGCTGGTGACTCGCCTTGGGCGTCCGAGCGCGGGTGGATGGAGTGGGTCGGTGCGTTCGGCTTCCTCCAGCGACCGCTCCCAGGATGCGCCAGCCCGTTCTCCAGTTCCAGCCAAGGAGGAAGATAGCGAAGGGGAGTCTTGCGCTCATCGTCGTTCAGGGGCGACCGGCTGATTGCGCTGTCTGTGCCCCACCGCGAGACTCATGGCATGGGTGACAGCGGTGCCCAGTCGGCCCAGCCCGCGTCCGGGGCGCCCTCGTCGGGCGGGGCCGGATGGAGGCAGTGGGCCAAGTCCGGCGCACTCCTGTTGGTCGCCGCGGTCTCGCTGTACCTGCTGCTCCCGACCCTGCTGTCGGTCTTTGGGTCGTGGCGGTCGCTGGAGCACCTGGAGTGGTACTTCGCGGTTCCCGTCTTTGTCTCCGAGGGCGCGAGCTATCTGTGCTTGTGGCAGCTGGACCGGATCGCGCTGGGAACCAGGGGCTGGTTCGCCGTCGCGTGTGCCCAGCTTGCCGGCAACGCCGTCGGCCGCTTTGTGCCAGGCGCGCCCACGCCGTTCACCGCCGAGATGCTGCGCCGGGCCGGGGTCGACATCGGCGAGGCGGCGGCGGCGTTCACGGCCTCGACCGGGCTGCAGCTGGCGACCACGGCGGCGCTGCCGCTGCTGGCGCTGCCGGCGATCGTCGGCGGGGCGCCGGTCGGCCACAGCCTGGTGGCGGCGGCCTATCTGGGCGTCGGTGTCCTGCTGGTGCTGGTCGTGGCAGGGACGGCGGCCTTTGCCAGCGATCGGCCGCTCGAGCTGGCCGGCCGCGGCGTCCAATGGCTGCTCAACAGCACCCTTCGGCGGCGCCACCATGTGGTCGGCCTCCCCCAGGAACTGCTCGCCGATCGGGACTTCATCCGCAGGACCCTCGGCGGCCGCTGGAAGGCGGCCGTGGCGGCGGCCGCGGCGAACACCGGGTTCGACTATCTGGCGCTGCTGTTCGCGCTGCGGGCAGTCGGGGCCAACCCCCGGCCGTCGCTGGTCGTCCTTGCCTACACCGCCGCCGAGCTGCTGGCGCTGTTGCCGTTCACGCCTGGGGGCCTGGGCTTCGTCGAGGCGGGGCTGGTCGGGACGCTCACCCTGGCCGGCGTGCCCGGAGGCGACGCCCTGGCGGCGACGCTGCTGTACCGGCTGGCCGCCTACTGGCTGCCGATTCCCGCCGGCGGCGTGGCCTACCTGTTGTTCCGCCGCCGCTACCACTGACGCGATGCGAGTTTGTGAGGGCGCTGGCTTCATGCGCCCACGGCAGCTGTCCTGCCATGCGCTGGCTGGAGGTTCGACGGCAGTCGCCTCGCTCAGATGGTCCTGGCGGCGCGGCAGCGGCGGCGGTCCCGGCGCGTCCTGGCCTGTCGGCGCCTGGAGCGGCCGCGGGTTCGCGATCATCGCGGCGCGCTCGCGGTGTGGCTGGTGGTGTCGGCCGGTTGGGTGGCCGGCGCCGGGGTCGCGGGGGTCGTACGTCCGGCCGGGCAGACTTCCCGGATCATGACCTTGACGGCGGCGGCGATGGGCAGCGCGATCAGCGCGCCCTCCAGCCCGGCCAGGCTCGCCCCGACCAGCAGGGTGACGATCACCGTCGGCGCCGAGAGGTCGATCGCCTTGGTCATGATCTTTGGCAGGATGAAGTAGTTCTCGATCCGCTGGTACACCAGGAAATAGGCGGCCACGGCGATGGCGTGCGGGCCCGAGGAGAACGACGCGACGATCACGCACAGCACCGCGCCGAGCATGGCACCGACGCTGGGGACGAGGTCGGCGATCGCCACCCAGAATCCCAGCGCCGCCGCGAACGGCACGCCCAGCAGTTCCAGCACCGCGAACGCCAACGTCCCCGCGATGACCGAGATGAGGAGGTTGCCGGAGACGTAGCCGCCGATTCGTCCGAGCGACTCCTCCAAGATCCGGACGTTGCGGTCGCCATGGGTGGGCTGGCGGGTCAGCAACGCCGTGGCGGCCGCCTGGCCGCGCGGCAGCCCCGCCAGGAAGTAGACCGTGAGCACCGTGACGGTCAGCAAGTTGAAGACGACGCTGCTGGCGCTGGCGGTGACGCCCGGGACCTTCTTGAGCGCGAAGGAGGGGAGTTGCGCGGTCGTCTCCCTGAGTCGCTGCCCCAGGTCGTAGCGCTGCTCCAGGGTCCCGATGAACCCGGTGGCGTGCTCCAGCCGGTCCAGGTAGTGGGGGGTGTGGGTGGCCAGTTCGTGGGTCTGGCGGACCGCCGCCGGGATGACCAGCGAGCCGAACAGCACCAGGAGCCCGACGCTCAGGCCTAGGATGACCGTCACCGCCCAGCCACGCGGCAGGTGCCGGCGTTGCAGCCAGCGGACCTGCGGGTCCAGGCCCACGGCGAACACCGCCGCCACCAGCACCAGCAGCAGGATGTTCCGGACCCGCCAGGCCGCCAGGAGCAGGAGGAGCGCGCCGGCGACGGTCAGGGTGACCCGGGCCCAGTAGGCCATCGCGGGGAGGCGGTCATCGGGCAATTACGGCCGGTTCTTTCCGGGCTCAAGGCCCCGAGGCGGTGGTTTCGTCGGCACGTCCACCCTGCCGCTCACAGCACTGTGGTGGGATCCGGGTTGGGCGCCGTTCGATCCGGCCGGGTAGGGACCAGAAGCTGACTGTGCCGCGGCCATCTGGTGGATGGCCCTGGTGAGTTCCAGGATCTGGTTGGAGAGCTGCAGCAGCTCCTCGTTCTCCTGTTCTTCCTGCTGGACGGTCTGCCATTGGTGGTCGGCCAGGACCTGGCGTTTCTCGTCGGCGCGGTTCTGGCTGATCATCACGAAGGTCGACAGAAAGATGGCCTCCAGCGACACGATCATGGTCAACAGCCCGTAGGGGTAGTGCTCGAC
>JASLIH010000006.1 GCA_030152105.1 Actinomycetes bacterium | reverse complement strand
CTCGGCACGCAGGATCAGCTCCGAGAAGGCGGGGGCGGCGCGCCACACCTCCCAGAAGCAGGCGTCCGCATCCAGCTCCGCGACCCAGCCCTCGGCCCGTTCGACCAGGTCGCACAGCGCCTCCACCCGGGCCACGAGCCCCGGGTCGAGCACCATGGCCGAACCGGCCCGGACCGGTCCCTCCGCTCCCCCGCCGTCGGCCCCGGGCTCCTGCGGGTCGTTCGCTTCCGCCGCTCCGTCGGTGGATCCGACACCGCCCACCGGGTCGGGGACGTCTCGAGCCGGGCCCGCGGCTTCCGGGCCGGGGACGTCCGGGTCGAGTGGACCGGCGGGCCCCTCCGGAAGTGGTGGTGGGACGGCCCGGGCGCGGACGTGGCCGGTCAGGGAGCGGTCGGCGAGGAGGGCGGCGCGGCGCAGGACCCGCAGCTCGCCGGGGTCGAGGCCGCCGAGGGGGGAGGTGAGGAGCGGGGGGAGCAGCTCGTCGGCGCGGGTCGGGTCGAGGGCGAGGCGGAACAGGTTCAGGACGTGCCCGACGACCGGCTCGGCGACGAGCTGGCGCTCGCCGGCGCCGAGCCGGTAGGGGACGCCGAACCGCTCGAGGGCCCGGCGGGTGGGCGCGCTGAGCCGGCGGGTCGACGGCAGCAGGACAGCCATCCGGCCGTAGGGGATGCCGTCCCGCTCGTGGGCGACCCGGAGCAGGCGGGCGTTGGCCTCGGCCTCCTCGGCGGGGCCCGGGTAGCGGGCGGCCTCCACGGTGGTGGTCCCGCCCCCGGTCAGGGCGATGACCGGCCCGGGCCCGGCGGCCTGGAGGCGCCGCACGGCGTCGAGCCCGGGGCCGCCGAGCCGGCGGCTGCGCTCGAGCAGGACCACGCTGGCGCCGAGGCGCCTGGCCCATGCCGGCAGCGCCCCCGGGGTGGCGCCACGGAAGGCGTCGGTGGTGCCCGCCGGGTCGCCGGCCAGGACCGCCCTGGCGCCGCCACCGACCAGCAGGGTGAGCAGGCGGAGCTGGGCCGGGTCGAGCTCCTGCGCCTCGTCGACCAGGATCGTCCCGACCTGGGCGACGGTGGCGGCGAGGACCTCGGGGCGATCCTCGAGCAGGTCGCCGGCCTGGAGGATGAGGCCGGCCTGGTCGACCGAGTCCTGAAGGGCGAGATGCTCGCCGTAGAGGGCGAGGAAGGCCGCGACCGGGACCCAGCTGGGACGGCCCTGGGCCGTGGCCCGCTCGAGCAGGTCCTCGGGAGCGAGCAGGCGGCGTTCGCAGGCGAGCACGAACTCGGCCAGCTCGTCGGTGAACGCGCGGGTGTCGACCAGCGGCGCCAGCGGGCCCCAGTCGACCGCACTCTGGTCGAGCGTGAGCAGCGACCGGACCAGGGACCACTGCTCGGGGCCGCTCAGCGGCCGCGGCTCGCCACGGTAGTCGAGCAGGTCGGCATGGCTGGTGACGAGACCGCGGGCGAAGGCGTACCAGGTCACGCAGCCGAGCTCGCCGCCCGCGGCCCCGGCCAGCCCGGCCAGGAGCCGCTCGGTGGAGGCGACGGCGGCCTGGCGGCTGGAGGTGAGGAACCGGGCCGTGCCCCCCGGCCGGGCCAGCAGGTGGTGCATGGTCGCCTCGAGCAGGGCCGTCTTGCCGCTGCCGGGGCCGCCGAGGATGACCACGTTGCCGGGTGGGAGCGTCGCCGCCAGCTCGGCGGGCGGGCCGTCGGGAAGCGCCACCGGACCGGGGCCGGGAAGCGCGCTGATGACCGATCCCGCCGCCGGGGCCGCGCCAGAGGCGGCCGGAGTGGCGCCCGGGAGGCCGCTGGGCGGCTGGTCCGGGGTGGGGGGGCTTGGCCGGTTCATCATGCGGGCATCCTAGCGAGCGGCTACGACGCTGGCTGCGCGTTGTCCACACCCCGCCCACCGTGCGGGCGGATCCCAGCCCCCGCGGGGTGATCGACGCCGCGTGCGCCGGGGCCCGACCGGCTGGCTGTGGACGGATCGGCGTGGCGGTCAGGGCCGGCGCCTATGCTTCCTGGTGCGAGGCGGCGCCGCTGTGGTCGCCCCGCGAGGGATCGAGGAGGTCGACGACGCCGAGGAGGCCGATGACTGCCTGGCTGGATCGCCGCCGGCGGGTCCTGGTCCTGTCCCTGCTCGCGCTGGTCCTTGTCGTCCTGGGCGGATGCCAGGGCCTGGAGGACATCGGGGGCGGGGCGGGCAGGGCGCCGGCCGATCTGTCCACCAGCAAGGCCGAGCGGGCGGCCTGGCCGGATGCGCCGAAGGACGCCGTGCCGGCGAAGGTGGTGCGGGTCTCGGACGGCGACACGTTCGTCGCCACCGTGAACGGGCGGCGGGAACGGATCCGGGTGATCGGGGTGGACACCCCCGAGTCGGTGGCGCCCAACCAGCCGGTCGAGCCGTACGGCGAGGAGGCCTCGGACTTCGCCAAGCAGTACCTGGACGGCGAGACCGTGCGGCTCGCGGGGGACGCCGAGCCGCGGGACCGCTACGGCCGGATGCTCGCCTACGTGTGGCTGGAGGACGGGACGTTCTGGAACGCGCTGCTGGTCGCCGAGGGATATGCGCAGCAGCTCACGATCCCGCCGAACGTCACCTACGAGCGCCTGTTCCGCCGTCTGGTGAGCGAGGCCCGGCGCGAGGACCGCGGCCTCTGGTCCCAGGAGAACCAACCCAGCTCCTGAGGTCCCGAACGCCCTCCACCCGGGACGCTGACGACCCGGGACCCAAACAACCCGGACGCTGACGACCCGGGACGCGCTCGACCTGGGACGCGCGCTACCTGGGGCTGGAACGAAAAGGACGGCCTGCCGTCCGGGGGGTCCCGGTAGTCCCCCAACCACCGGTCCTCACACCGGACGGCGCGGCCGTCGCTAGGCGAACGTGCTTCCCGCGCCTCCCGTGTCCTCTCGGCCTAGGCCGAAACGGCCTGGGCCGTCCTGCGGGCGGAAGTGGTCCTCCCGGAACGCCCCCCAGCGCCCGTGTGGACCAGCTCCGTGTTCGCCTACCAAGCGTAAAGGGTCGTTCCCGTTCTTGGCTCCCTCGTCGCCAAATCGTTATCAGCCAAAATACCAGATTCGGTCGACGTACCTCATGTCGGACCATGCCGCGCCGTCCGTCCCCCGATCAACCGGCGGGACGTTGGGTCAAGGTGGCCGTAATGGTTGTTTCGTTCCCACCGCGGGTGATCCCGAGGGTGACCTTGTCGCCGGGCTGGTGGCCGCGGATGCTGGCGACCATCTCGCTGTAGTTCTCGACCGCCTTCCCGTCGATCGTGGTCACCAGGTCGCCGGGCCGGAGGCCGGCCCGGGAGGCGGGGCTGTTGGGGGCGACCTCCTGGATGAGGGCTCCGTTCTGGCCGCCGGCGGTGGTCAGCGAGGGGGTCACGCCGAGGTAGCCGGTCTGGATCGGCTTGCCCTGGACGATGGCCGCGGCCGACTTGGCCGCCAGGTCGATCGGGACGGCGAACCCGATGCCGACGTTGCCGTTGGAGCCGTCGCTGGCCGGGCGGATGGCGCTGTTGATGCCGATGACGCGGCCGCGGCGGTCGGCCAGCACCCCGCCGGAGTTGCCCGGGTTGATGGGGGCGTCGGTCTGGATGACCTCACGGCCGTCGTCGAGGACCCGGTCGGTGGAGCTGATGATCCCGGCGGTCACGGTCTCGTTGAGGCCGAAGGGGCTGCCGATGGCGATCGCCAGCTGGCCGACCTGGACGTCCTGGCCGACGGCGAGCGGTGCCGTGGCGAGACCGGTGCGGTCGACCTTGACCACGCCGACGTCGTTGAGGTCGTCGGTGCCGACCACCTTGCCCTGGAGCTTGGTGCCGTCATAGAGGCGGATCTCGACCTCGTTGACCCCGTCGATGACGTGGGCGGCGGTCATGATGTAGCCGTTCTTGTCGTAGATGAAGCCGGAGCCGACGCCGCTGTCGTGGCGGATCTCGACCACGGTGGGCAGCAGCGCCTTGGCGACGGCGGCGGCCGGCTCCTCGCCCGAGGGGGCGGGGGCGGCGGCGATCGGGGCCTGGCCGGCGATCGGGATGCCGGCGCCGGCCGGCTCGTTGTTGTTGTTGTTGCGGTCGAGCGCCTGGCTGATGCCGAAGCCGGCGCCGAGCAGGACGACGCCGGCCAGCACCCCGGCCAGCCAGCGGGGCGGCCGCCGGCCGCCGGGCGAGCCGGCGTCGGGCGAGCGCGTGCCCCAGCCGGGGACGGTCGGGTAGCCGCCGCCTCCCTGGCCCCAGCCGGGCTGGGCGGGGTCGGCCTGGGTGTCCGGGCCCTTGGGCTGGGTCCAGGACGGGCCGGCCGGTGCCGCCGGGGGCTGGGGGCCGGTGCTGTCGGCGTCCGAGCCGGTCAGCTGGGTGGTGGGGGCGGCGTCGCTCCCGGACGCCTGGGTCCAGGAGGGGCCCTGCGCGGCCTTGGGCGGGGTCCAGCTGGGGCCGGCCTCGGGTGCCGAGGGCTGGGACCAGGCGGGACCGGCCTCGGGAGCGGGCGGCTGGGTCTGGGTGGTGTCGGGTCCTGCCGGGGTCTGGCCCCAGGACGAGGGCGACTGGCCCCAGGACGGTGGCCAGGTCTCATCGGCCGGGGAGTTGCTCGGTGCTGCCTCGTCGCGTGGGGGTGGCTGGGTGTTGGTTGCGGAGTCCGGGGAGCGCGATGGCTCCAGGCCGTCGCGAATGGACATCGGTCGCCTCCTGCGGGTCGAACATGACAAGCCTTGTTGTCGACGAGGCTAGGTGACCGGCGCTAAAGCACTAGTAAGGCGGTTCTCAAGGGGAGATAAGCGTGGCCGGCGGCCCTATTCCGGCGGCGGGCCGAACGAGGGCCGGGTGCGGGCGCGGTCGACGGGGGTGGGGACCGGGGTGGGCGCGTGGGCCGCGTGGGGGCGGGTGGGCGTGTCGGCCTGGGTGCCGGGGGCGGTGACCGGGAGCCAGATGACGAAGGAGGAGCCGACGCCGACCTTGGACTGGAGGCGGATGTGGCCGCCGTGGCTCTCGGCGATCTGGCGGACGATGGCGAGGCCCAGGCCGGTGCCGCCGTCGGCGCGGGAACGGGCCTTGTCGGCCCGCCAGAAGCGGTCGAAGACGTGGGGCTGGTCCTCGGAGGAGATGCCGGGGCCCTCGTCGGCGACGGCGATCCAGGCGCGGTCGCCCTCGCTGCCGGTTGCGAGGCGGATGCGGGAGCCGGCGGGGGCGAGGCGGACAGCGTTCTCCAGGAGGTTGGCCACGGCGCGCTTGAGGGCGTCGCGGTCGCCGGTGACGACCACGCCGGGGGCGATGGCTCGGTCCAGGACGATGCTGCGGGCGGCGGCCGGGACCATGAAGTCGTCGCTGGCCTCGGTGACGGCCACGCCGAGGTCGACCTGCTCGTGCTCGAGGGTCGGCTCCTGGCGGCGGGCCAGGGCGAGGAGGTCGTCGACCAGTCGGGCCATGCGGTCGCCGGCCCGCTTGACCACGATGAGGGTCTGGCGCAGGTCGTCGGGGTCGGCGCGAGGGTCGGCCAGGGCGACGTCGACGTTGGTGCGGATGATGGCCAGCGGGTTGCGGAGCTCGTGGGAGGCGTCGGCGGTGAACTGGCGCTGGGCGGCGAAGGCGGCGTCCAGGCGGGCCAGCATGGCGTCGAAGGTGTCGGCCAGCTGCTTGAGCTCGTCGTCGGGGCCGGGCAGCTCGATGCGGCGGGACAGGTCGGTGGCCTGGATGTCGCGGGCCACCGCGGTGATGCGGCCGATCGGGCGCAGCACCCGGCCGGCCACCACCCAGCCGACGCCGAGGCTGGCCACGAACAGCACCCCGAGGGCGCCGAAGGAGTAGTTGCGCAGCTCCTTGAGGGTGCGGGAGTTGACCAGGCGCTCGAACTCGCTCAGGGAGACGAGCCGGATGCAGTCGCCGTAGCGGGGGCAGAACGCCCCGCGGGAGGCCGAGACCGGCTCGTGGCGCAGGTTCATCAGCAGGACCAGGTAGATGGCGGCGACCACGATCGCGGCCAGGCCGAACAGCACGCCCGAGTACAGCAGGGTGTAGCGGAACCGGATCGACCTGGCCCACTCCGGCAGCCGGTCGACCAGCCAGCCGGGCGGGTTCACGGCTGCTCGCGCAGGCGGTACCCGCGACCGACGACGGTCTCGATCGGCTGGCTGTCGCCCGCGTCGGCCAGCTTGCGGCGCAGCGTCATCACGGTGACCCGGACGGTGTTGGTGAAGGGGTCGGCGTTCTCGTCCCAGACGTGCTCCAGGAGGTCCTCCTGGCTGAGCACCTGCCCCGGCCGGGACATGAAGTAGCGCAGCAGCGCGAACTCCTTGGGCGTCAGGGGCAGCTGGTGGCCGTCGCGGCGAGCGTCGTGGCGGGAGCTGTCGAGCTCGATGTCCCCCACCCGGAGCACGGCCCCGGAGCGGCCGGCGTCGCGGCGCAGCAGGGCCCGCACCCGCGCCTTCAGCTCCTCGAAGTCGAACGGCTTGACCAGGTAGTCGTCGGCGCCCTCGTCCAGGCCGGTGATCCGGTCGCGGGTCGAGTCGCGGGCGGTCAGCATCAGCACCCTGGTCGGCTGGCCGACGTCGTCGGCCCGGATGCGCCGCACCACCTCGATGCCGTCGAGGCGGGGCAGGTTCAGGTCGAGACAGACCACGTCGTAGTCGTTGACGCTCGCCTTCTCGACGGCCTCGTCCCCGTCGTAGGCGACGTCGACGGCGTAGCCCTCACGACGCAGGCCGCGCGCGATCGCGTCGGCCAGGTCGGCCTCGTCCTCTACGACCAGCACCCGCATACCTGGATGGTAGCCTCCGACGCCATCAAGCAGGTGTAAGAGGCCAGCTTGTTAGACTGCCACATGGCCTCCGACACCAACCGGGCCGGAGCCGGCGTCCTCGTGGCCATCGGTGGTGCGGAGGACAAGCTCGGCCACCGGACCATCCTCAACCACTTCGTGCAGCGCGCCGGCGGCCGGCGGGCCCGGATCGCGGTGATCGCCACCGCCTCCTCGCTCGGCGACGAGATCCTCGGGATGTACCGGCAGGTGTTCACCGACCTGGGCGCGGCCGAGGTCCTGCCGCTGCGGCCCGCGACCCGCGAGGAGGCCGACGCGCCAGGGCCGGCCGAGACCGTCGCCAAGGCCACCGGGGTGTTCATGACCGGCGGCAACCAGCTGCGCCTGTCGATGGTGGTGGCCGGGACCCGGCTGGGGGCGGCCCTGCTGGACGCGCACCGCCGGGGCGCGGTGGTCGGCGGCACCTCGGCCGGGGCCAGCGCCCTGAGCGCCCACATGGTCGCCTTCGGCGGCCCCGGCGAGGTCCCCAAGCAGCGCCTGGCGCACATGTCGGCCGGGCTCGGGCTGCTGCCCGGGGCGGTCATCGACCAGCACTTCAGCCAGCGCAACCGGCTGGGACGGCTGCTGCTGCTGGTGGCCGAGTCCCCCAGCCAGCTCGGCATCGGCATCGACGAGGACACCGCCGCCGTGATCAGCCCCGACGGCGTGCTCGAGGTGCTGGGCAAGGGCACGGTGACGGTGGTCGACGGGTCCAGGGCCCAGTCGGACGCGTTCGAGGTGCGGGCCAGGCGGCCGGTGCTGGTGTCGGGCGTGGTCCTGCACGCCCTGCCGCCCGGCTACCGCTTCGACCTCGGCGCCCGGGTCCTGCTTCCCCGGCTGCAGGCGATCGCCACACCGCGGCGCCAGGCCCGCCAGGAGGTGGCCGAGGAGTGGCCGGCCGGACGCCCCGCCCGGCGGCGTCGCAGCGGCGGCGGTGAGGAGCAGGAAGCATCGCAATAACCGTGGTGAGGAGCAGGAGGCAGCGATGAGTGAGGACCTGGCCGCCCCGGCCGACGACGCCACCGCCGCCGCCACTGAGGAGCCGGCCCAACCCCGGGCGGATCTCAAGATCCTGGAGTCCCGCGTCTATCGCGGGCCCAACTACTGGTCCTATGACAAGGCCGTCCACCTGCTGGTCGACCTCGGGTCGCTGGAGGACTTCCCCACGAACCTGCTCCCGGGGTTCACCGACGACCTGCTCGCCCTGCTTCCCGGCCTGGCCGACCACAGCTGCGGGGTCGGCCGCAAGGGCGGGTTCGTGGAGCGGCTGCGCGACGGCACCTGGCTGGGGCACGTGGCCGAGCACGTCGCCCTCCAGCTGCAGCGGGAGGCCGGGGGCGAGCAGCGGCGGGGCAAGACCCGCGGCGCCGGCCGGCGCGGCCAGTACAACGTGATCTACGGCTACGGCGACGACCAGGTCGGGCTGGCCGCCGGCCGGCTGGCCGTGCGGCTGGTCAACCACCTGGTCGAGCCCGAGCCGGACTTCGACTTCGAGGCCGAGCTGGAGCGGTTCATCCTCCGGGCCGAGCGGACCGCCTTCGGCCCCTCGACCCAGGCCATCCTCGACGAGGCGATGGCCCGCGACATCCCGTTCCTGCGGCTCAACGAGCACTCCCTCGTCCAGCTCGGTCAGGGCATCTACCAGCAGCGCATCCGGGCCACCATGACCTCCAAGACGAGCTCGCTGGCGGTCGACGTCGCCGGGGACAAGGAGCTGACGACCCGGCTCCTGGCCGCCGCCGGGCTGCCGGTGCCCCGCTCGTACCCGGTGCGCGACGTCGCCGACGCCGTGGCCGCCGCCCGCCGCCTCGGGTTCCCCCTGGTGGTCAAGCCGCTGGACGGCAACCACGGCCGCGGGGTCCACCTGAACCTGCGCACCGAGGAGGAGGTGGCCGCCGCGTTCCCGGCGGCGCAGGACGAGGCCAGGCGGGGCTGGGTGCTGGTCGAGACCTATGTCGCCGGCAACGACTACCGGGTGCTGGTGGTGGGCGGGCGGATGGTGGCGATCGCCGAGCGGGTCCCGGCCCACGTGGTCGGCGACGGCGAGCACACCGTCGCGCAGCTGGTGGCGCGGACCAACGCCGACCCGCGCCGCGGGGTCGGCCACGAGAAGGTCCTGACCCGCATCCGGGTCGACCGGGCGGCGATCGAGCTGGTCCGCGCCCAGGGGTTCGAGCTGGACGAGGTGCCCGGAGAGGGCACCACGGTCAAGCTGACCCTGACCGGCAACATGTCGACCGGCGGCATCTCGATCGACCGCACCGACGAGGCCCACCCCGACAACGTGGAGATCGCCGAGGAGGCGGCCCGGGTGGTCGGCCTGGACGTGGCCGGGATCGACTTCATCGCCCCCGACCTGGCCGAGCCGGTGCGCGAGACGGGCGGGGCGATCGTCGAGGTCAACGCCGCCCCCGGGTTCCGCATGCACACCCACCCGACCGTCGGCGAGCCCCAGTACGTGGCCAAGCCGGTGGTCGACCTCCTGTTCCCGCCCGGCACCCCCTCCCGCATCCCGATCGTGGCCGTGACCGGCACCAACGGCAAGACGACGACCAGCCGGATGATCGCCCACATCTTCAAGGGGATGGGCCGCCAGGTCGGCCTGACCTCGACCGACGGCATCCTGATCGACGAGCGGCTGGTGGTCACGGCCGACGCCTCGGGGCCGCGCTCGGCCCGGATGGTCCTCCAGAACCCGCGGGTCGACTTCGCCGTGTTCGAGGTGGCCAGGGGCGGGATCCTGCGCGAGGGCCTCGGCTATGAGCGCAACGACGTCGGGGTGGTGCTCAACATCGGCGCCGACCATCTCGGCCTGCGCGGGATCGACACCCTCAAGCAGCTGGCCGCGGTCAAGCAGGTGGTGATCGAGGCCGTGCCCCGCGACGGGCACGGGGTCCTGAACGCCGACGACCCGCTGGTCGCCGGGATGCGCCGGCACTGCTCGGGCGAGCTGGTGTGGTTCTCCATGCAGGACGGCAACGAGCTGGTCGAGGCCCACTGCCGCCGGGGCGGGCGGGCCATCGTGCTCGAGGGCGGCCGGCTCGGCGAGGGGATCGTGCTCCGCCAGGGGCGGCGCTCGACCCTGATCGCCCCCACCGGCGCGGTGCCGGCGACCTTCGGCGGCCGGGCCCGCATGAACGTGGCCAACGCCATGGCCGCGGCCGCGGCCGCCCTGGCCGCCGGCGCCCACCTCCACGACATCCGGGCCGGCCTGCGCTCGTTCACCACCTCCTACGAGGTCGCGCCGGGACGGCTCAACCTGTTCGAGGTGGACGGCTACCGGGTGATCGTCGACTACTGCCACAACGCGGCCGGCATGCGTATGCTCGGCGACTTCGTCGACCGCCTGGCCGTCCCGCCCAAGGGCGGCGACGTCATCGCCAGGCGGCGCACCGGGGTCGTGGCCAGCCCCGGCGACCGCCGCGACAAGGACATCCGCGAGCTGGGCGAGGTCGCGGCCAGGCACTTCGACGCCCTGATCGTTCGCGAGGACCGCAACCTGCGCGGCCGCCAGCCGGGCGAGATCGCCGAGCTGGTCGCGGCCGGCGCCAGGGCGGCCGCCGACGACGGGGCCCGCTGCCGCAGCCTCGAGGTGGTCCTGGACGAGCTGGAGGCGTCCCGCCTCGCCCTCGACCGGGCCAACCCCGGCGACCTGGTGGTGCTCTGCGCCGACCAGGTCGAGAGCATCGTCGACGAGCTCCAGACCCGGTCTAGGCCTCCCGGACCCGCTGGCGCAGGGGCTTGATCCGCAGCAGCAGCCGCTCGGACTGGATCTGGTTGCGGTACTCGTGGCCGTAGTACTTCATCGACAGCGCGTCGATGTGCGCCCTGGCCTCGGGGCCGGCGACGGTCTCGACCACCTCGCCGCGGACCTCGGCGTAGCGGTAGGGCTCGTCCTGGTCCCAGATGGTGACCGTGACCCGGGGGTCGCGGCGGATGTTCTTGGCCTTCTGGCGGTGGCGCTCGGTGTTGATCAGGACGTGCTCGTCGTCGCAGTCCACCCACATCACGTGGGTCATGGGTTGGCCGTCGGGCAGCAGCGTGGTGAACGCGGCGAAGTTCTTTCCCTTGGCCAGGGCGCGGACGCCTTCTTCCAGCACGGTGTCCTCCGGGTCGCGGTCGGTGAGGTCGCGCTCAGGCTACCCGGCCCGGGCGGCGACGACGCGGGCCCGCAGCTGGCCGGGGTCGAGCAGGGTGGCGCCCTGGGCATCCAGCCAGGCCAGGATCTCGGACCGCTCGGCCGGGGCCATCAGGGCCAGGACGTCGCCCGGGGCCGAGGAGGCGGCCAGGGCCTTGAGCCCGGCGAGCTCGCCCGGGTGGGTCGGCATGTCGGTGACCCCGACCGTGGCCGCGCCCTCGCGCAGCAGCCCGACCAGCTCGGACGCCTCCCGGCCGCGCAGGTAGCGGTGCTTCTCGCCGATCGCGACCCGGTCGGCGCCTCTGGCCGCCAGCTCGCCAAGGGAGCGGATCAGCTCGTCGGAGCGGTCCCCGGCGGTGCCGACCAGGGCGTGCACCCGGCCGCCGGGCAGGCGCAGCCCCCTGGCCACCTCGAGCAGGGCGAGCAGGCTGGCCTCGTTGTGGGCCATGTCCACGATCACCGCCCGGCCGTCCAGGTCGAGGATGTTCATCCGCCCCGGGTTCTGGCCCGGGTCGGGGCGGAAGCCGCGCAGGCCGTCGAGCACCGCCTCCCGGGGCAGGCCGGCGGCGAGCCCGGCGGCCGCCGCGGCGAGCGCGTTGGCCACGTTGAAGGAGGCCAGGCCGGCCAGGGTGACGGGCACGTCCAGGACCGGCAGGAGCCGGTCGACCCGGCCCCTGGTCAGCACGACCAGGTCGCCGTCGAGCACGGTGGCGGCCCGCCCGCCCTCGGTCTGGGCCTCGCGCAGGCCGGGCGCGTCCGGGTCGAGGCCGAAGGTGAACGGCCGGGCCCGCGACAGCCGGCGCATGGCCAGGGTCCGCGGGTCGTCGGCGTTCAGCACCACCCAGCCGCCGGGGCGGGTGATCCGCACGATCGTCGCCTTGACCTCGGCCAGCTGGTCGAGGGTCTGGATGCCGCCGAGGCCGAGGTGGTCGGCGGAGATGTTGGTGACCACGGCGACGTCGTTGTGGGCCACCCCGACCCCGCGGCGCAGGATGCCGCCCCTGGCCGTCTCCAGCACGGCCAGTTGGATGCCGGGCTGGGCCAGGACCTGGGCCGCCCCGCCCGGGCCCGACCAGTCACCCTCCTCCACCAGCTCGCCGTCCAGGTAGATGCCGTCGGTGTTGGACCAGCCGACGTGGAGCCCGGCCGCCCGGCCCATGTGGGCGATCAGCCGGGTCACCGTGGTCTTGCCGTTGGTGCCGGTGACCGCCACCGTCGGCACCCGGGGCACGGGCAGCGACGGGCCTGGTCCGGCCTCGACCTGGCGCAGGCGCGCCCCGGCCTCCTCCAGCCGCTCGGCCAGGCCGGGGGTGCCCATGGAGGCGACCAGCTCGGCCACGGCCCGGCCGAGGGCCTCGGCGGCGTGCTGGCGCCGCCATGGGTAGGCGACCACCAGCTGGGCCGGCTCGGGACCGGGGCGGCTACGCACGGCCAGGGCCCGCACCCCGGCCTCGGCCGCGGTCCGCCGGACCAGGTGGGCCAGCAGCCTGGTGGCGAAGCGGCGCCGCTGCTCGCCGCCGGGCGGCCCCGGCGACCCGGCCGTCAGCCCGACGTCGCCGGCCACCGCCGCCGCCCGCCCCTCGGGCAGCGACAGCAGGCCGGGGACGGCAAGGGTGAGCTTGATCGTCGGGCGCGGGAAGTAGAGGTTGGCCCCGTCGAGCACCCGCAGCTCGACCAGGGCGGTGCCGGGACCCTCCGGGTCTCCCTCCGCCATGCCCGGAACTCTATCCTGACGCCATCGGGGTATGGTGCCGCCATGACCACCCGGACAGCCACCGGCACGAGCGGCGTCATCAGGAGCCTCGGCCGGTGACCGACCCCAGAGCCGAGCCTGCCTGCCTGCTGGCCCCGCTGCGCGAGCGCTACGACGACGTCCTCGGCCGGATCGAGGAGCTGGTCAACATCGACTCCGGCTCCTTCACGACCACGGGCGTGAACCGGGTCGCCGACCTGTGCCAGGCCCGCTTCGAGGCCGGCGGCTGGGAGGTCGAGCGCCACCGCCACCGCCCCGACCAGGAGTGGGCCGGGGCGCCGCTGGGCGACATGGTGGTCGGCCGGCGCGCCGGGGCCAGGCCGGTCGCCGAGGGCGGGCGGCGCCTGCTGCTGCTGGCCCACATGGACACCGTGTTCGACGAGGGCACGGCCGCCGCCCGGCCGTTCCGGACCCGGGACGGGCGCGCCTACGGTCCGGGGGTGACCGACGACAAGGCCGGGGTGGTGTGCGGGTTCGAGGCCGTCGAGGTCCTCTGCGACCTGACCGGCTTTGACGACTTCGCCGCCATCACCCTGGTCTGCTCGCCCGACGAGGAGATCGGCTCGCCGTTCAGCCGCCCCCTGATCGAGAACCTGGCCGGCGAGCACGACGTGGCCGTCGGGCTGGAGGCGGCCCGGGTCAACGGCGCCCTGGTCTCGGCCCGCAAGGGCATCTCGGCCTTCACCGTCGAGGTCACGGGCAAGGCCGTCCACGCCGGGGTGCGGCCGGCCGAGGGCGTCAACGCGGTCCTCGAGGCGGCCCACAAGACCGTCGCCCTCCAGGCCCTGAACGGCCGCTGGGACGGGGTGACCTGCAACGTCGGGGTCCTCCGGGGCGGCAGCCGGACCAACGTGGTCGCCGACCGGGCCGTCATGCAGGTCGAGGTCAGGGCGGCCACAACGGCCGCCTTCGACCAGGCCATGGACGAGGTCGGGCGGATCGTGGCCGCGACCACCGTCGAGGGGGCCAGGGCGACGATGGCGCCGGCGCACCGCCACCCGCCGATGGAGCGCACCGCGGCCGTGGCCGCGCTGGTCGGCCAGGCCCAGGCGGTCGCCCGCGACCTCGGGTTCGAGGTCGGCGAGGCCGCCACCGGCGGGGCCGGGGACGCCAACACGACCGCCGCCGCCGGGCTGGCCACCATCGACGGACTGGCCCCGGTGGGCGGCGAGGCCCATGGGCCGACCGAGTGGCTGGACCTCGACAGCGTGGTCCCCCGCACCGCCCTGCTGGCCGGGCTGCTGGCCCGCCTCGGGGCCCAGGAGGCCCAGGGCTAGCCGGGTCTACCAGGGGTTCCGCGACCGGCCACCTATACTGCTTGCACCCATGGCTAGGACCCGAGCGCGGTTGGTCACGCCCGTCAGGCGCCTCGTCCAGCTCCTGCTGGTCGCCTTCGTGGTGATCTACTTCGTGCTGCCCCAGATCGCCGGGGCCCGCCGGGCCCTGCACCTGCTGGCCGGGGTCAACCTGTGGCTGATCGTCCTCGGGATCGCCCTCGAGACCTGCTCGATCCTCAGCTACGCCAACCTGACCAGGGCGATGATCCACGGCACCCCGCCCCCCTACCTGACCGTGCTCCGGATCAACCTCTCGACCCTGGCCATCAGTCACGTGGTCCCGGGCGGCGCGGCCGTCGGGGGGGCGCTCGGGTTCCGGCTGCTGACCCAGTTCGGGCTGTCGGGCACCGACGCCGCCTTCGCGATGGCCGCCCAGGGGATCGGGTCGGCGGTGGTGCTCAACCTCCTGCTCTGGGTCGGGCTGCTGGTCTCGATCCTCAGCGGCGCCTACAACCCCCTGTACGCCACCGCCGCCCTGGTCGGGGTGGTGCTGCTCGGCAGCTTCTCGGCCGCGGTGGTGCTGCTCATGCGGGGCGAGGAGGGCGCCGCCAAGGTCATGCGGACGGTGGCCAGCCGGATCCCGTTCCTGGACGAGGAGAGCGTCTACCGGCTGGTCCTGCGCCTGGCCGCCCGGCTCCAGACCCTGGTCGCCGACCGCCCCCGGCTGATCCGGGGCCTGCTCTGGGACCTGTCCTTCTGGCTCTGCTCGGCCGCCTCGCTGTGGGTGTTCCTGCTCGCCTTCGGGTACCGGGCCGGCATCGACGGGCTGATCGTGGCCTTCGGGCTGGCGTACGTGCTGGCCGCCATCCCCATCACCCCGGCCGGCCTCGGTGTGGTCGAGGCGACCATGATCGCCCTGCTCACCTTCTTCGGCGCCGACCGGGGCACGGCCACCCTGGGGGTCGTCTCCTACCGGCTGATCAACTTCTGGCTGCCCATCCCCCTCGGCGCCCTGGCCTACCTGTCGCTCCAGGTCGAGCAGGAGACGCCCGAAGGCCGCCGCCGCATCGACGAGCGCCGCAAGGCCAGCGAGCTGCGCCGCCTGGCCGAGCGCTCGCTGCGCGAGTCCGAAGGACACCGGGTACGGTTGAGCCGGCGGGAAGACTAGCGAGCGCCTGTGCCATGGACCGGCTGACCGCCTACCTGACCACCCGGCGCTTCCCGGCGTACATCTCGGCGTCGGCGGCCGACCAGGCCGAGGCCAGGGTGCCCGACGGCTGGCGGGTGGCGTGGCCGACCGAGGCGCGGATGCCGGCCGCCTCCAGCGCCCCCCGGAGACGGTCGGCCAGCACCTTGGCCGCGGACTCGTCGCACTCGACGGCCAGGACGCCGAACTCGTCGCCGCCGAGCCGGGCGACCACGTCGGCGGCCCGCCGGCAGGCGTCGATCACCTGGGCGGTGCGGCGCAGCAGCCGGTCCCCGGCGGCGTGGCCCTGGCTGTCGTTGACCCGCTTCAGCTCGTCCAGGTCGATCGCGACCAGGGACGCCACCGAGCCGTAGCGGCGGCAGCGGGCCTCCTCGGCGTCCAGCAGCCGGTCCCAGGCGCGGCGGTTGCCGACCCCGGTGAGCGGGTCGGTGAGGGCGTCCAGCTCGGCCAGCTCGAAGCGCCGCTGCAGCTCCTGGCGGTCCAGCTCCTGGGCCAGCAGCACGGCCAGCATCCGGCCGAGCAGCTCGATGGTCGGCAGCTCGGCCGCCAGCTCGGGCCGGCCCGGCTCGGGGTCGACCCCGCACAGGCAGCCGAACACCGACCCGTCAGGAGCCAGGACGGGCACGCCGGCCAGGGCGCCAACGGGTACGCCGCCGCCGGGCGATGCGCTGGCGTAGGCCTGGACCTCGGCCGCGACCCGGGCCACCCGGGGGCCACGGCCGTCGACCAGGGCCCGCACGGGCAGGTCGGCGTCCGACAGCTCCTGGTCGGCCCGGATGCCGTAGCTGCGGTCGCGGACGGCCAGCACCGAGGACCCGCCGTCGTCGAGCAGCCGCACCAGCAGCCAGGTCCCGAGGCCGGTCCGGGCCGGCAGGCCGTCAAGCATCGATGCGACCGCGTCCCGGAACGCCGTCGACGGGCAGAGGTCAAGCCCCACGTCCACCCCCCACGACGCCCCGGAGCGGGACGCCCGCTACTCGACTACTCGCCTGCCGCCTTCTTGCGCCCTCGGCTGCTCGCCTTGCGGTCCGGGGCCGGCTTGCCGGCCTTGGCCGCTTCGACACTCGCCTTGAGCGCCTCCATCAGGTCGACCACCTTAGACGGTTCGGCCTCTTCGGTATAGGTGATCTCTTCACCCTGAATCTTCTTCTGGACCAGTTCCTCGAGCGCCGCCCGGTAGTCGTCGTGGAACTCCTCGGGCTGGAAGGCGTCGGTGAGGCTGTCGATCAGGCTGCGGGCCATACGGATCTCCTGCGGCCGCAGCTCGACCGACTCGTCCAGGACGTCAAACTTGGGCACGCGGATCTCGTCCGGCCAGAACATCGTCTCCAGCACGAACACGTTGTCGCGCAGCCGCAGGGTGGCCAGGTGCTCCTTGTCGCGGAAACTGACCTTGGCGACCCCCACCTTGCCGGCCTCGTTGAGCGCCTCGCGGAGCAGGTGGTAGGCCTTGACCCCCGAGCCCTCGGGCACCAGGTAGTAGGCCTTCTGGAAGTAGATCGGGTCGATCTCCTCGGCCTCGACGAAGCGTTCGATCTCGATCGCCTTGGCCGAGGCCACCGGCAGCTGGTCGAGCTCCTCGTCGGTCAGGGTCACGTAGTGGTCCTTCTCGTACTCGTAGCCCTTCACGATCTCGGAGTAGTCGACCTCGTTGCCGTCGATCGAGCACACCCGCTTGTAGCGGATCCGGCCGCCGTC
Source organism: Actinomycetes bacterium (assembly GCA_030152105.1). The sequence goes on along the minus strand of JASLIH010000006.1, from coordinate 100 downwards.
GGGCTCGTGCAGCTGGTTGAACCGGAGGCTCTTCGCCTCGGTGGCCCCGTAGACCCGGACGGGGATGGTGACCAGCCCGAAGGAGATCGCCCCCCGCCAG
>JASLIH010000667.1 GCA_030152105.1 Actinomycetes bacterium | reverse complement strand
CCGACGGCAGGGTCGGCAGGGCCGGGATCGCCCTGACCGCCGTCGGCCCCACCAACCTGCGGGCCACCGCCGCCGAGGAGGCGCTGGCCGGTTCGGAGCTGACCGACGAGGTGATCCTCGAGGCGGCCGAGATGGCCGCCCACGCCGCGCACCCCTACAGCGACACCCGGGGCAGCGCCGACTACAAGCGGAAGGTGGTCCAGGTGTTCACCGAACGGGGCCTGCGGTCGGTCGCCACGTCGCTCGGGGCGCCGGTCCAGGCCGGTCCGCGGGGGCCGGTCACCAACGAGGCGTCCCTGGAGGCCACCCGGCGCCAGGACTACTTCAGCGGCGAGGACACGCTGGCCGGGGTGATAGAGGAGCTCGAGGAGAAGCCGGGCGGACCGGACGGGGGTGCGCGGTGAAGGTCAGCGTGGTCGTCAACGGGCAGGAGCGCTCGGCCGAGGTCGAGGCCAGGCTGCTGCTGGTGCACTTCCTGCGGGAGAAGCTGCGGCTCACCGGCACCCACGTCGGCTGCGACACCACCAGCTGCGGGGCCTGCACGGTGCTGCTGGACGGGACACCGGTGAAGTCGTGCACCATGTTCGCCGTCCAGGCCGACGGCCGCGAGGTGACCACGGTCGAGGGCCTGGCCGCCGCGGGGACGCTCAGCCCGATCCAGGAAGGGTTCAAGGAGGAGCACGGGCTCCAGTGCGGCTTCTGCACCCCGGGGATGCTGCTCGCCTCCAAGGCCCTGCTGGAGGAGAACCCCGACCCCAGCGAGGAGGAGATCCGCTGGGCCCTGTCGGGCAACCTCTGCCGCTGCACCGGCTACCAGAACATCGTCAACGCGGTGCAGTGGACGGCCAGGAAGCTCCAGTCCGACAGCGCCACCACCGGCGCCAGCTAGGGAGGCCGAGATGACCGAAGAGCACACGGCCGAGCGCTGGCTGGGCAGGAGCGTCAAGCGCAAGGAGGACGACCGCTTCCTCCAGGGCAGGGGCAACTACGTCGACGACATCAACCTGCCGGGCATGCTGTACATGTCGGTCCTGCGCAGCCCGGTCGCCCACGCCCGGATCAACTCGATCGACACCTCGGCCGCCGAGGCCCTCCCCGGGGTGGTGGCGGTCGTCACCGGCGAGCTGCTGGCCCAGCACAACCTGGCCTGGATGCCGACCCTTTCCGGCGACACCCAGGCCGTGCTGGCCACCGACAAGGTGCGCATGCAGGGCCAGGAGGTCGCCTGCGTGGTCGCCGAGGACCCCTATGTGGCCCACGACGCCCTCGAGCTGATCGAGGTCGACTACGACCCGCTGCCGGTGGTCATCACCCCGCAGCAGAGCCTCGAGCCTGGCGCCCCGGTCATCCGGGACGACAAGGAAGACAAGCAGGACAACCGCGTCTACCACTGGGAGGCCGGCGACAAGGAGGCCACCGACCGGGCCTTCGAGCAGGCCGACCGGGTGGTCAGCTTCGACACCTTCTACCCCCGCTGCCACCCGGCCCCGATGGAGACCTGCGGCTGCGTGGCCGACGTCAACCCGGTCACCGGCAAGGTCACCATCTACATGACCTCCCAGGCCCCGCACGCCCACCGGACGGTGTTCGCGCTGGTCACCGGGCTGCCCGAGCACCAGATCCAGATCATCTCGCCCGACCTCGGCGGCGGCTTCGGCAACAAGGTGCCCGTCTACCCGGGCTACGTGGTCGCCACCGCGGCCTCGCTGCTGATCGGCCGGCCGGTCAAGTGGATCGAGGACCGTACCGGCAACCTGATCTCGACCGGGTTCGCCCGCGACTTCTACATGAACGGCGAGCTGGCCCTGAACAACGACGGCAAGATGCTCGGCCTGCGGGTCAACATGCTGTCCGACCAGGGCTACGCGTACGCCGACGCCCAGCCGAGCAAGCTCAGGGCCGGCCTGTTCCACATCGTCACCGGCTCCTACGACATCCCGGCGGCCCACGTGGTCACCGACGGGGCCTACACCAACAAGGCCCCCGGCGGGGTCGCCTACCGGTGCTCGTTCCGGGTCACCGAGGCCTCGTTCTTCATCGAGCGCCTGGTCCAGACGGCCGCCTACGAGCTCGGGGTCGACCCGGTCGAGCTGCGCCGCAAGAACTTCATCCAGCCCGAGCAGTTCCCCTACACCTCGGCCACCGGGTTCGTGTACGACTCGGGCGACTACGAGCGGGCCCTGGACAAGGCCCTGGAGATGCTTGGCTACGAGGACCTCAAGGCCGAGCAGGCCAAGGCCCGCGACGAGGGCAAGCTGCTCGGCATCGGGGTGGCCACCTTCACCGAGGTCGTCGGGGCCGGGCCGAGCAAGGACTACGACATCCTCGGCCTGAAGATGTTCGACTCGGCCGAGCTGCGGGTCCACCCGACCGGCAAGGCGATCCTCAAGATCGGCGTCCAGACCCAGGGCCAGGGCCACGAGACGACCTTCGCCCAGATCGTGGCCAACGAGCTCGGCATCCCACCCTCCGACATCCTGGTGCAGCACGGCGACACCGACAACACCCCCTACGGCCTCGGCACCTACGCCTCCCGGAGCACCCCGACGGCCGGGGCGGCCACGGCCATGGTGTCGCGCAAGCTGCGCGACAAGGCCAGGGAGCTGGCCGCCCACCTGCTGGAGGTCGCTCCCGAGGACCTGGAGTGGGCCGGCGACCGGTTCCAGGTCCGGGGCGCCCCCGACCGCCAGACCACCATCCAGGAGGCCGCCTTCGCCGCCTACACCAACCATCCCCAGGGGATGGAGGCCGGCCTTGAGGGCGTCACCTACTACGACCCGCCCAACATGACCTACCCGTTCGGGGCCTACGCGGTCGCCGTCGAGGTCGACCGGGGGACCGGGCAGTGGAAGGTCAAGCGGGTGGTGGCGGTCGACGACTGCGGGGTCCGGATCAACCCGATGATCGTCGAGGGTCAGATCATGGGCGGGCTCACCGAGGGGTTCGCCATGGCCGCCATGGAGCTGATCACCTTCGACGAGCTGGGCAACTGCATCGGGTCGAACTTCTCCGACTACCTGATCCCGACCTCGTGGGAGACGCCCAAGTTCGAGCTGGGCGAGACGACCACCCCGTCGCCCCACCACCCGATCGGGGCCAAGGGGGTCGGCGAGTCGGCCACCGTCGGCTCTCCGGCGGCGTTCGTCAACGCGGTCGTCGACGCCCTGGCCCACGCCGGGGTGCGCGAGCTCCAGATGCCGATCGGGCCCGACAAGGTCTGGCAGGCGCTGGTCGAGGCCGGTCTCGCGGAGTAGATGACGCGGTAGATGACAAGGACCGAGGTGCTGGTCGAGGCCGGGCGGCTGGCCGCCGACGGCAAGCCGTACGCCCTGGCCACAGTGGTCCGGGTGGTCCGGCCGGCCTCGACCCGGCGGGGGGACCGGGCACTGGTCACCCCCGACGGGACCCTGGCCGGGTGGGTCGGCGGGGCCTGCTCGGAGCCGATCGTGGTCCGCGAGGCCCTGCGGGCCCTGGCCGACGGCGAGCCCCGCCTGGTCCACATCGGCCCGGCCGGGTCGGGCGCCGGCGCGCCCGACGACGTCGTCGTGGCCGAGAGCCGCTGCGCCTCCGAGGGGGTGGTCGAGGTCTTGATCGAGCCTGAGCTGCCGGGGCCGCTGCTGACCGTGCTCGGCGAGGGGGTCGCGGGCCGGACGCTCTCCCAGCTGGCCCGCATCGTCGGCTGGCGGGTCGCCGACCAGCTCGACCCCGCGCAGCGCCCCGACGCGGTGGTGGTGGCCACCATGGGCCACGGCGACGAGGACGCGCTCGCCTCGGCCCTCAAGGCCGAGGTCGGCTACGTCGGGCTGGTGGCCAGCGCCCGCCGGGCCGCGGTGGTGCTCGACGCCCTCCGTGCCCAGGGGGTGACCGACGACGACCTGGCCCGGGTGCGCAGCCCGGCCGGCCGCGACCTCGGCCCCTCGACCCAGGAGGAGATCGCCGTGGCCATCCTGGCCGAGCTGGTCGACTGGCGCCACGGGTTGGTCCCTGGCCGACCGGGGGACCCCCCCGGCGACCCATCCGGCCTGGCCCCGGCCGGGGCGGCGGCCCCGGCGCCGGCCGAGGCGGTCGACCCGGTCTGCGGCATGACGGTGGCCGTGGCCGGCGCCCCCACGGCGGTCCGTGACGGGGTCACGTGGTACTTCTGCTCGGTCGGCTGCCGCGACCACTTCGAACGGACAGGAGGCCCATGACCGAGGACAACCGCCCCGAGCCGCCCAGCACCGGTGGCGAGCGCGAGATGCTGGCCGGGTTCCTCGACTTCCAGCGGGCGACGCTGCTGTGGAAGCTGGAGGGCCTGGACGACGAGCAGCTGCGCCGGGCCATGGTCCCCTCCGGGACCAGCCTGCTCGGCCTGGTCAAGCACCTGGCCTACGTGGAGCGCTCGTGGTTCCAGGGGGTGTGGGACGGCCAGGAGGTCAGCCTCCCCTGGACGAAGGAGGACCCGGACGCCGACTGGCGGATCGAGCCCGACGAGACCACCGAGGACGTCCTGGCCCTGTACAACGGCGAGTGCGACCGCAGCCGGGCGATCGTGGCCGCCGCGTCCTCGCTGGACGATATCGCCGAGCATCCCCGGCGCCAGGGCTGGAAGATGAGCCGGCGCTGGATCCTGATCCACATGATCGAGGAGACGGCCCGCCATGTCGGCCACGCCGACATCCTCCGCGAGCAGCTCGACGGGGCCACCGGGGAGTAGGCGGTGGCCGGTGTCGTGGCGATCACCGACTGCGACCACGGCAACGTCGACCCGGAACGGGCGGCCCTGGAGGGCCACGACGTCGAGCTGCGGGTGCTGGCCTGCCGCACCCCCGAGGAGGTGGCCGCCCAGGCCGGCGACGCCGACGTCCTCATCAACCAGTACGTGCCGATCACCGGCGAGGTGCTGGACGCGCTGCCCCGCTGCCGCCTGGTGGTCCGGTACGGGGTCGGGGTCGACAACGTCGACGTGGCCGCGGCCACCGAGCGCGGGGTCTGGGTGGCCAACGTGCCCGACTACGGCCGCGACGAGGTCGCCGACCACACCCTGGCCCTCGCGCTGTCCCTGCTCCGGGGGGTGGTCGTGCTCGACCGGTCGGTCCGCGAGGGCGACTGGGACCTGGCACCGGCCCGGCCGCTGCGGCGCCTCTCGACCCTCACCTGGGGAGTGGTCGGCTGCGGGGCCATCGGCACCGCCGTCGCCCGCCGCGCGGCCGGGCTGGGCATGCGGGTGCTGGGCTACGACCTCCCCCAGGTGCCGTCGGGGCCGCCGATCGAGCGGGTCGGGCTGGAGGGGCTGCTGGAGGCCGCCGACCTGGTCTCCCTGCACGCCGCCCTCACGCCAGAGTCACACCACCTGATCGGGGCGGCGGCCCTGGGCCGCATGCGGCCGACCGCGTTCCTGGTCAACACCGCCCGGGGCGGGCTGGTCGACGCCGCCGCCCTGCTGACCGCCCTGGACACCGGGACGCTGGCCGGGGCCGCCCTCGACGTCCTCGAGGACGAGCCTCCCGGCGACCTCGGCTGGCGGGTCGCCCGCCACCCCCGGGTCGTGGCCACCCCGCATGCCGCCTGGTACTCCGAGGAGGCGTTCCACACCCTCAAGACCGACGTGGCCCGCGAAGCCCTCCGGGTCCTGCAGGGCAGCACGCCCCGCTCCCCGGTCAACACCCCGGCGCCCCGCCCATGACCCCGCCTCGCCTGCTCGCCACCGCCCGAGCTTCGCTCCCATGAGCCGGGACGAACGGCTGTTCCTTGCGCGGGTGCGTGCCGTGCCGGTCGTGGCCATCCTGCGGGCGGCCGATGCCACCCAGTTCCCCGAGGTGGGGCGGGTGCTGTACGAGGGTGGGGTGCGGGCGATCGAGGTGACCCTCACCTCAAGGGGGGCGCTGGAGGCGTTCGGGCGGCTCAACGGCGAGCTGCCGGGGGACGCGATGCTCGGGGTTGGGACGGTCCGGTCGGTCGGGGATGCCGAGCTGGCGGTGGCGGCGGGGGCGACCTACCTGGTGGCGCCGGACTTCCGGCCGGAGGTGGTTGCCTGGTCGGTGGGGAACGGCGTCCCGGTGGTTCCGGGGGCGCTGACGCCGACCGAGGTGGCGGCCGCGTGGGCGGCGGGGGCGACGGCGGTCAAGGTGTTCCCGGTGTCGGCGGTGGGTGGGCCGGCCTATGTCAAGGCGGTCAGGGCGCCGCTGCCCGAGGTGCCGTTGGTGCCGACCGGCGGGGTCGGGATCGACGACATCGGGGCCTACCTGGCCGCCGGGGCGGTCGCCGTCGGGATCGGGTCGCCGTTGCTCGGGGACGCCGGGGACCCCGGTGGCGACCTGCGTGGGCTGGCCGAGCGGGCGCGGCGGGCCGTGGCCGCCGCCGGGGTGGGCCGGTGACCGGGCCGCTGCTGGCGGTGGGGGAGACCATGGCCCTGCTGACCACGGCCGAGGTGGGGCGGTTGCGCCATGCCAGCTCGCTCACGCTCGGAGTGGCGGGGGCGGAGTCGACCGTGGCCATCGGGGCGCGGCGGCTCGGCTGCCCAGCGGCGTGGGTGGGGCGGGTCGGGGACGACGAGCTGGGCGAGCTGGTGGTGTCGAGGATCCGGGCCGAGGGCGTCGACGTGGCCGGGGTGGTGCGCGACCCGGGCGCCCCGACCAGCCTGATGCTCAAGGAGCGGCGCACCGCCGAGCTGGTCCGGGTGCGCTACTACCGCCGCAACGGCCCTGGCTCGCGGCTGGAGCCCGGCGACCTCGACCCGGCCCAGGTCGCGGCGGCCGGGGTGCTGCACGTGACCGGGATCACCCCCGCCCTCAGCGACTCGGCCAGGGCGACCGTCGACCACGCGATCGAGCTGGCCAGGGCGGCCGGGGTGCCGGTCTCGTTCGACCTCAACTACCGCTCGGCCCTGTGGCCGCCCGGCCAGGCCGCCGCCGTCTGCCGCGAGCTGGCGGCCAGGGCCGACATCGTGTTCGCCGGCGACGACGAGGCCGAGCTGCTCGGCCTGGACGGCGACCCGCCCGAGCTGGCCCGGGGCCTGGCCGCCCTCGCCGGCGGCCACGCCGTGGTCAAGCTGGGGGAGCGCGGCGCCGTGGCCGCCGTGGACGGCCAGGTCCACACCGTCGAGCCGGTCCCGGCGCGGGCCGTCGACCCGGTCGGCGCCGGGGACGCCTTCGTCGCCGGCTACCTGGCCGAGACCCTGGCCGGCCGCCCGGTGCCCGAGCGTCTGGCCACCGCGGCCGCCTGCGGCGCCTTCGCCGTCACCGTCCCCGGCGACTGGGAGGGCCTCCCCAGCCGCGACGAGCTGGCCGCCCTCGGCCACCGCCCCGGCACCGTGCACCGCTGATCCCGTAACGGCCCCGTCACGGAGAGCCCTGATACTGGGCGCCGACCACGCGACGAGGACGGCGGCGAGATCGGAGGCCGGGTGCCGACGACGAACGGGCCCGCTCAGGATCGCCGGGCGGCCCCGGAGGGCCGGGGTGGCGGGGAGGGCCGAGTGTTGCTCGAAGGCCAGGGGGCCCGGGCGCGGCTGCGCCGGTGGCCGGCTGTGCTGGCCTGGACCCTGGTTGCGGTTGAGCTGGTCCTGCTTGCCACTCCTCCGTGGTTCGACCTTCTGAACCGGCGGGCTGGCCGGCCCGACCTGACTGTTCTGGCGCCGTTCGCGATCCCGCCGACGGTGGCGGCGCTGACGGCCGGCGTTGTCGGGGCGGTGCTGGCCAGCCGCCGCCCGCGGCACCCGGTGGGGTGGCTGCTGCTGGCCATGGGCGTGGTCATGAGCGTCAGCGGCGCGGCCGTCGGCTACATCCCCTACGGGCTGGTCGTGCGGCCCGGGGCGCTGCCCGCCGCCAACGTCGTCGCCCGGCTCTATCCGGTCACGATCGCCGTCGTGCTGGCCACGGTCGGGTTCGTCCTGCTGCTGACCCCGACCGGGTCGCCGCCGTCGCCCCGCTGGCGATGGTGGGCCCGTGGGTTGGCGGTCGCGGTGGCCGTCGCCCTGGTGGCCGCCTTGATCGCGCCCGGGTCGCTGGACCCGCTGGCCCAGTTCGTCTCCGGGCCGCTGGACCCCCAGGTCTACGGCGGCGCCCTTCGGGTCGCCAACCAGCTCGCGCTGCTCGCCGGCCTCCTCACCATCCTGGCCGGAGCCGCCTCGCTGGTGGTCCGCTTCCGGTCCGCCCGCGGGGTCGAGCGCCTGCAGCTCCGGTGGGTCGCCCTGGCCGCCGCCCTGACCGGCCTGTCGATGCTGGTCGCGGCGATCCTGATCGCCGTCGGCGAGGTCAACCTGGCCGCCTGGGCGAGCGTGGTCGGGGTGCTCTTCCTGCC
>JASLIH010000663.1 GCA_030152105.1 Actinomycetes bacterium | reverse complement strand
GCCGACAAGGAGTACCGGGTGCTGCGCGACCTCGAGGTCCGGGAGCTGCCGGCGGTGCGGCCGGTCGGCCTGGTCGACCAGCCCGACACCGGCAACTCGATCCTGGTCACCGAGTACCTGGAGCACTCCTGGCAGTTCCGGCGGCTGTTCCGCCGGCTTCCCCGCGAGCTCGTCAAGCACCGCGAGCGGCTGCTCGACGCCATCGCCGGGCTGCTCGTCGACCTGCACCGCGAGGGGGTGTTCTGGGGCGACTGCTCGCTGGCCAACACCCTGTTCAAGCGCGACGGCCAGCTCCTCCAGGCGTTCCTGGTCGACGCCGAGACCAGCGAGGTCCACGCGGCCCTGAGCAACGGCCAGCGCGCCCACGACCTCGACATCCTGGTCGAGAACGTCTCCGGCGACCTGGTCGACGTCTCCATGGAGCTGGGGGAGAGCGGCGAACGGATCGACGAGGACCTGGCCGCCGCCGAGAGCATCGCCGACCGCTACCGCGCCCTGTGGGAGGAGCTGACCCACACCGAGACCTTCGGCACCGGTGAGCGCTACAAGGTCGAGGCCCGGGTGCGCCGGCTCAACGAGCTCGGCTTCGCCATCGACGAGCTGGCCCTGGAGCCGGCCACCGAGGACCGCAGCACCCTGCGGCTCAAGGTCGCGGTGGCCAACCGCCGCTTCCACGCCCAGGAGCTGCGGCGCCTGACCGGCCTGGAGGTCGGCGAGGGCCAGGCGGCCATCCTGCTCAACGACCTGCGCGCCAACCAGGCCCGGCTGGCCGTCGAGGGGCCCGAGGCGGCGGCCAGCGACGTGGTCGCCGGGTTCCGCTGGCGCACCGACGTGTTCGAGCCCGGCATGGCCAGGGCGGCCGCCGCCCTCGGCGACGTCGCCGACCCGATCCAGGCCTACTGCGACCTGCTCGAGGTCCGCTGGCTGCTCTCGGAGGGCCAGGGCCACGACGTCGGCCAGGACGCCGCCCTGGCCGCGCTGGCCGCCAGGCAGGCCCCGTCGGAGTCGGCCGCCCAGATGGTGGTGGCCGAGACGGCGACGGCCAGCTTCCCCCCGATCGGGGGCTAAGGGGCCCCGATGTCGCCGGTCAGGTAGCGCTGCAGGGTCGGGCCGATGGACGCCACCACCTGGGCCGCCGGGGCCGAGGCGAGCGGCTCGACCTTGACGATGTAGCGCGCCATGGCCAGGCCGATGATCTGAGAGCCGACCAGCGTCGCCCGCAGCCGGGCGTCGGGGCTGCCGAGCCGGTGGGCGATCTGGCCGAGGACCTCCTCGGTGATGAACTCGCGCAGCATGGCCGCGGCGTGCTCGTCGCCGACGGCCGAGCGGACCAGCGCCAGCAGCGGGCTCTGGTCGGCGGCGTGGTCCCAGATCGACAGGAACAGCTCGACCATCCGCTCGCCCGCCTGGGCCGGGTCCTCGGCCAGGACGGCCATCAGCTGCTCGACCGGGTTCACCGGGAGCTGGACGGCGGCCACGAACAGGGCCTGCTTGGTGCCGAAGTAGTGGTGGACCAGGGCCGGGTCGACGCCGGCCAGGTCGGCCACCCCGCGGATGGTGGCGTGCTGGTAGCCGTGCTCGGCGAAGGCGCGCCGGGCGGCGTCAAGGATCGCCTCCCTGGTCCCCGAGACCCCGGGCCGCCGGCCGGTCCGTGCCATCGCTTCGCCCTCCCTGAACTCTCCAACCGTTGAAATATGCTACCTGAGATCGGTCAGGGCCGGCGGCTGAGCAGGAAGCTGGCTCGTTCCTCGTAGCTGAGCAGGCCGACGAACCCCGAGTGGACCCGCAGGGCGACCTGGCGCTCCTCCTTGACGACCAGGCCGTCGCGGTCCAGCCAGAGGTCGCGGACGGCCCCGCCCGACGACTGGCCGGAGAGGGCGCTGAGCAGGCGCAGGTGGCGGGTCGCGACCGGGCCGGCGCCGGTCTGGACGGTCTCGGGGCCGAGGTAGAGGGTGGTGTTGGCCGAGACCGAGGCGCCGTCGACGCAGCGCCAGCTCCGCGAGCTGCCGGGCGCCCGCCCGGTGAGCAGGCGCCGGCCGACGGGGGCGCAGGCGAACCGCTGGACGCCCGGCACCAGGAAGTAGGTCAGGCTGGTCGAGGAGGCGAAGTCGTCGTCGTCGGCCCCGCCGGCGCAGAAGTCGTAGGTCTCCACATGCTCGGTGAAGATGGGCACCGTCTCGCGCCAGCGGCAGCCGCCCCGCCAGCTGATCACCCTGACCGTCTCCGCCGGGTAGGCCCGCTCGATCCCGAACCGGTCGACCCGCTCATGCCCGCTGGTCCGGTAGTGGTAGACCCCGGCCGGCGGCCGCGGCCCGGGCAGGTCCCCGGGAGTCGCCGGGGCGGTCAGGAAGCTGGCTGCGGCCTGCTCGGCCCCGACCGGTGTGGCCAGCGCCCGGCCCCAGAGCAGGAACCCGTCGGCGGCCGCCACCACCAGTGCGAGCACGAGGGCGGCGCGAAGGCCCCGGCGGCGGGCCGGACGGGGCGGGGCGGCGGTGGCTCCCGGCGCGACCGCCGTGCTCATCGTCCAGGGGTGGCGACGCTGACGCGGCGCTCGGCCCGGGCGGCGGCCCGGGCGGCGATCAGGTGGCGGCCGGCGACGCCGAGGCGTCGGTGTCGGGGGACCGCCACCCGGCGGGCCAGGACCTGGTAGCCGGCCCGCTCGACCTCGTCAAGGATGCCGCCGTACAGGTCGAAGGCGACCCGGACACACGGCCGTGAGGAGGGGACGAGCAGCTCGATCCCCGGCTCGGCGGCCCGGTAGTGGGCCCTGGCCCGCTCGGTCTCGAAGGCCAGCAGCTCCCGGACGGCCGGGGCGGCCTGCCCGGAGGCCAGGTCGGCCCGGCCGACCCCGAACCGCTCCAGGTCGGCCTCCGGCAGGTAGACCCGCCCGCGCTCTGCGTCCTCGCCGATGTCGCGGATGAAGTTGGTGAGCTGGAAGGCCAGGCCGAGCTGGCGGGCGTGCTCCCGGGCGGCCGGCGGGTCCGAGGACTCCAGGATCGGGGCCATCATGGTCCCGATCACGGCCGCCGAGCCCTCCATGTAGCCACACAGGTCGTCGTAGGTCCGGTAGCCGTCGGTGTGCAGGTCCATGGCCATCGAGGAGAGGAACCGCTCGAAGTCGGCCACGTCCAGGTCGAAGGCCCGGACCGTGTGGAGCACGGCCGGCAGGATCGGGTCCTGGCACGGCTGGCCGCGCAGGCCGGCGAAGAAGCGCTCCCCCCAGGCCCGCAGGGCGGCCGCCTGGCCCGCTCTGTCGAGGGTCGAGTCGAGGTCGTCGACGATCTCGTCGGCGTAGCGGGTGAACCCGTAGAGGGCGTGGACGTGGCGCCGCTTCCAGCGCGGCAGCAGCAGCGTGGCCAGGTAGTAGGTGCGGCCGTGGCGGGCATGGAGCTGGCGGCAGCGCTCGTAGGCCGCCCCCAGGGTCCGCGGCTGGGTGGCGACGGCCAGCCTCATCGGGCCAGCACCCGCTCGGCGGCCAGGCGGCCCGAGATCAGCACCATCGGCACCCCGACCCCGGGCACGGTGCCCATGCCGGCGAACACCAGGCCGGGCACGCCCGCCGAGGCGTTCTGCGGCCGCAGCCAGCCGGTCTGGCTGAACCGGTGGTCGAGGGAGAACGGCGTCCCCGCCGACAGGCCCTGGGCCTCCCAGGCGGGCGGGTCGACGACCAGCTCGACCGCACTGTCGCGGCGCAGGTCGCCGTAGCCGAGGGCGGCCAGGCGGCCGTACAGCCGCTCGCGCAGCCGCGGCCCGGTCTCGGCCCAGTCCAGCCCGGCCCGGGTGTTGGCCGTCGGCTCGAGCACGAACAGGGTGGCGTGGCCCGGCGGGGCGGCCTCGGGGTCCTCGGGGGAGGGGTAGGTGACCAGCAGGCTCGGGTCGAGCTGGATGCCGCCGTGGCGGGTCAGGGCCTCGAAGGTGGCCTTCCAGTCGCGGCCCAGGTGGACGGTGTGGTGGGCCTGGCCCTCGAGCTGGCGGGTCAGTCCCAGGTGGACCAGGTAGCAGGAGGGCGACCAGTGGAGCCGGCGCCGCTGCACCCGCCAGTCCCTGGCCGCCGGGGGCAGCAGGTGGGCGTAGGCGGCCGGCAGGTCGCTGGTGGCGACCACGTCGCCGGCGGCCAGGCGCTCGCCGCCGGCCAGGACGACCCCGGTGACCCCGCCCGGCCCGCCCTCGACCCGCTCGACCCGGGTCGAGAGCCGCAGGCTGGCCCCGGCCTTCTCGGCCACCCCGGCCAGGGCCAGGGCGAGGGCGTGCATGCCGCCCTGGCGGGGGAACCAGGCCCCGCCGACGGTGTCCATGTGGGCGACCACGGCGTAGATGCCGAGGGCGTCGAACGGCGACAGGCCGGTGTAGAGGGCCTGGAAGGTGTGGGCCCGGCGCAGCCGCCAGTCGCTCAGGTGGGTGGCGACCAGGTTGTGCAGCCGGCGGAAGCCGCCGAGGCGGGCCAGCCGCAGCAGGGCCAGCGGCCGCGCCAGGTCGGCTGGGCCGTCGAAGTTCCGGTCGATGAACTGGCTCCACTCGGCCTCGAACATCCGCCCCAGGTGGGCGCGGAAGGCCAGGTAGCGGGCGGCCTCCTCGGGGCCGGCGAGCCGCTCGACCTCGGCCGCCATCCGCTCGGCCCCGGGCACGACGTCCAGGCGGGCCCCGTCGTGGAAGGTGAGCCGGTAGATCGGGTCGAGCGGGGCCAGCTCGAGCCAGTCGTCCAGCTCCTCGCCGGCCGCCCCGACGGTCGAGCGCACCACCTCGGGCATGGTCAGCACCGAGGGCCCGGTGTCGAAGCGGTAGCCGCCGGCGGTGGCCGTGCCGCAGCGCCCGCCCGGGACCGCCTCGGCCTCGACCACGACCACGTCGCGGCCGGCGGCGGCCAGGTGGATGGCGGCCGACAGGCCGGCCAGCCCAGCCCCGACGACCACCGTCTGTGCCGCCATGGCCGGCTAGGCGTTCCGGTCGGTGACGTGGTCGGCCAGCGCCGCCAGCGCCTCCCGGGCCGGCTCGGTGATCCCGCCGGCCCTGGCCAGGGCGTCCTTGGCCTGGGCCAGGAGCACGGCGATGCGGGCCTCGGTGGCGTCCACCGCGCCGCAGCCGGCGATCAGCCGGCGCAGGTCGGCGACGTCGTCCTCGGACAGCTTGGCGTTGCCGAGGGCGCTCTCCAGCAGCTGCCGCCCGGCCCGGTCGGCACGCTGGCGGGCCAGCATGACGAGGTAGGTCTCCTTGCCCTCGCGCAGGTCGTCCCCGGCCGGCTTGCCGGTCACCTCGGGGGCGCCGAACACCCCCAGGATGTCGTCGCGGAGCTGGAAGGCCTCGCCCAGCGGCAGCCCGTAGGCCGAGTAGGCCCCGGTCAGGCCGGGGGCGCCGGCGGCCAGGGCGTGGCCCAGGTGCAGCGGCCGCTCGATGGTGTACTTGCCCGACTTGTAGGTCAGGACCCGGCGGACGGCGTCCTCGTCGGGGGCGCCCCGGCGGGCCTCGACCAGGTCAAGGTACTGGCCGCCCATCAGCTCCGAGCGCAGCCGGTTGAAGACCCGCAGGGCGGCGGCCAGCCGGTCGTCGGGCAGGCCGGCGTCGGCCAGGGCGACATCGGCCCAGGTGAAGGCCAGGTCGCCCATGAGCATGGCCGCGCCCTCGCCGAAGGCGGTCGGGTCGCCCCGCCAGGCCAGGCCGCGGTGCAGGCCGGCGAAGCCGACGTGCATGGCCGGGCGGCCCCGCCGGACCTCGGAGCCGTCCATGATGTCGTCGTGGATGAGGGCGCAGACGTGCAGCAGCTCGACCGAGCAGGACGCCCGGATGGCGGCGTCGGCCTCGGGGCCGTCGGCGGCGCCCCCCGCCCCGCGGTAGCCCCAGTACACGAAGGCCGGCCGCAGCCGCTTGCCCCCTTGGAGGGCGAACCGGGACAGGGCGTCGGTGACGGGGCCGTTGTCCTTGCCCAGGAACCCGAGAGCCGACAGCTCCTGGTCGAGCAGGGCGGCCAGGGCCCGGTCGACCCGGGCGCGGACGCCCTCGGCGTCCAGGGGGGACGCCGCGACGGGCTGGGGGGCCTCGGTCACCTGGCTGGGGCTTCCTCTGGGGCTGGTCAAGGTCGTCATGCATGCTTCTTCGATGCCAGCATCCTAGTCGGATGCACCTTCTAGCGCCCCGTCGCGTCACAGTGTCCAGGTAGCCTGCTCGCCATGGACACCCCGGTGCGGCCGACCGGTGAGGTGATCGCCGGCGGGCGGCCGCTGGAGCCCGGCGAGGCCGCCGGGCTGGGGATCCTCCACGCCGACCTGGACGCCTTCTACGCCAGCGTCGAGGTGCAGAAGGACCCGTCCCTGCGGGGCCGCCCGCTGCTGGTCGGCGGGACCGGCGGGCGCGGGGTGGTCACCTCGGCCTCCTATGAGGCGAGGGCGTTCGGCTGCCGCAACGCCATGCCGATGGCCAGAGCCCGCCGCCTATGTCCCCAGGCGGTGGCCGTCCCGCCCGACTTCGCCGCCTACCGGCGGGCCTCGGCCACGGTGATGGGCATCTTCCAGAGCATCACCCCGCTGGTCGAGCCGCTCGCGCTCGACGAGGCCTTCCTGGACGTCCGCGGGGCGCGGGCGCTGTTCGGCGACGCCGTGGCCGCGGCCCGGCTGCTGCGGGACCGGGTCCGCCGGGAGGCCGGGCTGGCCCTGACCGTCGGCGTCGCCGCCAGCAAGTTCCTGGCCAAGCTGGCCTCGACCCGCGGCAAGCCGGACGGCCTGCTGGTCGTCCCGCCCGGGCGGGCCCTCGCCTTCCTGCACCCGCTGCCGGTCGACGCCCTCTGGGGGGCCGGCCAGGCCACCATCGACGTGCTGGCCCGCTACGGCCTGCGCACCGTCGGCGACGTCGCCGCCACCTCCAGAGCGACCCTGGAGCGGGCCCTCGGCCCGGCCGCCGGGGCCCAGCTCCACGAGCTGGCCTGGGCCCGCGACGACCGCGAGGTGGTGCCGTTCGAGGCGGCCAAGTCGGTCGGCTCCGAGGAGACCTTCGCCGCCGACATCGACGACCCCGGCCAGCTGGCCCGCGAGGTGCTGCGCTGCTGTGTGCGGGTGGGCCGGCGGCTGCGGGAGGCCGGCCTGGCCGGCCGCACCGTCACCCTGAAGCTTCGCTTCGCC
>JASLIH010000618.1 GCA_030152105.1 Actinomycetes bacterium | reverse complement strand
TCGCATGACCTCCTCACCCCGACCGAGTACGAGGCAGCCCAGCTGCTTGTCACCCTTGCCTGGCGGCTGGAAGGCGGACAGCTCGTCAACGCCGACCAGCTGCTGGCCAGGCTCTGCAGCATCCCGACCAACGACGTCGCCATGGCGAGCGTCGTGCTGCTCCGAGAGGTCGCGCACGGCGTCGCGCCAGGGCTCCAGCGGCCGCCGATCGAGATCCTCGACCATCTCCGCATGTGGCTCGCTGGCCGAGCGGGGAGGTCCGGTTAGCGCCCTATAGATCGTAGATCGCGTACACGGGCTCGGGCCGAGCCCGTCGGCGCTGCGCTTGCCTTCTCGGTCACCGACGTCGTCCGCCTCGACGTTGCCGCGGTGGCGGCCGGCACGACCGGACCCGGGCTGAGCCGCTCCTCAGCCGGTCATGGCACCACGCCCGGGAAGACGTAGGCCTGGGCGAGGACCAGGAGGCCGACGAGACAGGCCAGGGCGATCGAGTGGAAGAACACGTAGCGCAGGATGTTGCCCTCGTGGCCTTCCTGGCCGGTGGCCACGCCGCCCACCACGATGCTCTGGGCGTCGATCATCTTGCCCATCACCCCGCCCGAGCTGTTGGAGGCGGCGGCCAGCACCGGTGAGATGCCGACCTGGGTGGCGGTGATCTTCTGGAGGCTGCCGAACAGGGCGTTGGATGAGGTGTCGCTACCGGTCAGGGCGACCCCCAGCCAGCCGAGCAGCGGCGAGAAGAAGGCGAACAGCTTGCCGGTCTTGGCGAAGGCCAGGCCCATGCTCGCGTCCAGGCCCCCGTACCGGGTGACGTAGCCGATGGCCAGCATGGCGGCGATGGTCAGCAGCGAGAAGCGCACGCGGTGCAGGGTCCCGAGGAACACCCGGCCGATCTCGCCCGGGCGCAGGCGCAGGGCCAGACCGGACAGGATGCCCGTGAGAAGCAGTGCCGTACCGGTGGCTGACAACGGGAAGAAATCGTAGACGGCCTTCTCGGCGGTGTCCTTGGCCACCACCGGCGGGGTCCGCACGACCTCCAGGTGCAGCCAGGGCCAGTTGATCTTGGTCCCGATGTGGAGGGTGGTGGACAGGTCGTTCAGGAACGACTTGACCTGAGGGGTGCCCCAGAGGAACACGAGCACGGCCAGCAGGATCCAGGGCAGCCAGGCCATGAACGCCTCCCGCCGGTCGCTGGAGGCGGACAGCTCGGTGCGGGCGGCCGCCCCCGGGCCGGGGCTCAGCTGGCCGGTGGCCGGGCCCGGGCGGCGCCTGGCCGTCAGCTCCTCCTCGACTGGCGGGTCGTCGTCGAAGCGCCAGATCTCCTTGGGTTGCCAGAAGCGCAGCAGCACCACCATGGACAGGATCGAGGCGATCGAGGCGACGATGTCGACCAGCCAGGGCCCGTGCAGGTTCGACACCAGGAACTGCACGATCGCGAACGACAGCCCGGCGGTCAGGCAGGCCGGCCACACCTCGCGGGTCCGCCGGGGGCCGGCCATGGCCGCCACCAGCCAGAACGGCACGATCACGGAGAAGAACGGCAGCTGGCGGCCGACCATCGCCGACAGGTCCTGGAGCGGCAGACCGGTGACGCTGGCCAGGGTGATGATCGGGGTGCCGATGGCGCCGAAGGCGACCGGCGCGGTGTTGCCGATCAGCGACAGTCCGGCCGCCGGCAGGGGCCGGAACCCCAGCCCGATGAGCATGGCCGCGCAGATGGCGATCGGTGTGCCGAAGCCGGCCGCTCCCTCGATGAACGCCCCGAAGCTGAACGCGATCAGCAGCAGCTGGATGCGGCGGTCGACGGCCAGCCCGGCGATGGTCCGCCGGACCTCCTCGAACTTGCCGGTCTTGACGGTGATGTCGTAGACGAAGATCGCGCAGAGCACGATCCAGCCGATCGGGAACAACCCGAAGGCGGCCCCGTTGGTGGCGGCCGCGGCCGCCGTCTTGACCGGCATCCCGAACACCACGATCGCGACCAGCAGCGAGGCGGCCAGCCCGGCCAGGGCCGCGATGTGCGCCTTGACCCGCAGCAGCCCGAGCAGCCCCAGCAGCACGATGATCGGCAGCGCAGCCACCAACGCGGACAAGATGACATTGTCGGCAACAGGGGTGTAGTGCTGGATGAAGCTCGCGGCGACCACCTGCATGTCGGCCAACCTCCTTGCCAGCCGAGAAGCGACCCCAAACCCTTGCCAAGGATGGGCGCATCCCAAACCTTGACATTGCCGACCATTGGCCGCCGCTCGCCCTTGGGCGTGCGCTGGCTGCTGTCGGGTGCTGGCCAGCCCGCCGTCCGCGCTTTGGCGACCGCGCCGCTAACCAGCGCCAGGGTGGCGCCAAGACCGCCGTCGTCGGGAGGGGCCGGTGGCCGCGATCGCGTCAGGTGGCTGATGCCTGCAGGTCGGCTCGCAGGGCCTCCATGGTCAAGCGCTCTTTGCGGGCCCGCAGATCCAGGTACAGCAGCACCCCGACCAGCACCCCGTACGGCAGGGTGACCACCGTCGCCACCGCGGCCACGACCGCCTGGAGGAACCAGCCGGTACCGCCGAACGGGGCCGTGATCAGCGCATTCACCAGCCCGGTGAGCAGCCCGGCGACCACCAGCGTGCCAAAGGCGTGCCACCAGTGCCCGCCGACCAGTTCCCAGGACCGCGCCATCGCCTGGGTCCCCTTGCGGCCCTCGACCACCAACGCCTCAATACTCACCGCCAACCGGATACCGATGTAGATGCCCGGGATCACCAACAAGATCAACCCGGCCACCGTGGCCAGCCCGACAAGCACACTCACCAGCAGCACCGACCAGAACCGATGAAAGCCGAACCGGTAGCTCTGCTCCACGCTGGGATCCTCCCCAGCCACCTCGGCCGCCACCGCCCGGGTGATCGCCCCGGTCAAGACCAGGAACATCACCACCCCAGCCAGCGCCGCCACCAGCCCAGCAGTCCCCACCGCCCACGAGGAGGTCGACACCACCACCCCGTTGGCGGTCTCCTCCCCCCTGGTCCGGACCTGGTCGCCGATCAGATACTGCAGCAGCGTGAACGGCACCACCACAACCGCGGCGATGGCCAACAGGGTCCGCCAGTGGCGCCGGTACAGCTGCCAGGCGGTGCTCAGGATCTCCCCGACACCCATCGGGCGAGGCAACGCCGCCCCACTCGGCTGTCCGATCGCCTCGGTCATCTCCGGCCTCCTGCCATCACCAGACCCGCGGGGAACATGCCTACCTGAGCGTCCTAGCATCAACACCCGGAACCGACAAGAAGGAAATCAGCTTCGAACACGTGCTCGCTTCGCTGGCGGCCGGTACCGGCGACCACGCAACCTCTGGTTACGGGGTGATCTGGATCCAGCTGGCCATGGAGGGGATGGCCTGCTGGTCGACGAGGAACAGCATGTACCAGCCGGGTGGGGTGAGGTTGGGGTTGGCGGGCACGGTGGCCTGGAGGGTGCTGTTGGCCTGGGCGGTGATGGTGAGGTCGACCAGCCGCTGGCCGCTGTCGAAGGAGTGGGTGGTGACGCCGTTCTTGACCAGCGACACCCACCGAATGGTGCCGGCCTGGGGAGTGGCGATGGTGATGGTCTGGCCGTAGGTGGCGGTCCCGGGCGCATCCTCGATCTGGGGACGTGGTCCTCTGAACAGGTATGGGGGGCTGAAGACCTCGAGGCGCATCTCCTCTTGGGGGGCCGGGGGTTCCCAGGCCACCTGGGCGCCACCCTCGGGGTTGCCGCCGGCGGCGACGACGCGGCCGTCCGTCAAGAGCAGGGCGGTGGAGTGGTACAAGCGCGGCACGGTCGCGGCCGCCATCAGGCTCCAGGTGTTGGTGGCGGGGTCGTAGATCTCGGCTTCGAGCCGGGCCAGCGGCTGGTCCTCCTGCTTGAGCGAGCCGCCGCCGACGAACACGGTGTGGTCGGGCAGGATCACGGCGTTGAGGTGCAGGCGCGGCAGGGCCATCGGGGCGGCGGGAACATAGTGAGGGTCGGCCAGGGTGAGATCGACGATGCTGACCGCGTCGGTGGCGTCGGTCTGGTCGACCTTGCCGACCGGGCCGCCGCCGCAGATGAGCACCTGCTGGGTCTGGGCGGGCGGCAGCAGCACGCTGGCCGACTGATTGCGGGTGTCCGGGGCCAGCAGGTCGGGGACCGGTTTGGTCGGAACGGGATTTTGGGTCAGGTCGAAGATGCAGGGCTGGACATCCAAGGGGTCATCCATCCGCCCGCCCGAGAAGAACACCCGTCCGTCGGCCAGGAGGAACAGATGGGCATACAGCGGCAGGCCGGGGAAGCCGGCCGCGAACTGCTGGGCCTGCCAGGTGTTGGTGGCGGCCGAGTAGGTCTCCAGCGCGTTGTTGAGGCCGGTGCCGGCCTCGTTCAGGCCGGTGGTGGCGAGCATTCTCGCGTCGCCGAGCGGGATCAGGGTCGGATACCAGCGTCCATGCTGCATCGGGGCCGCGAATGACCACTGCTGGGTGGTGAAGTCGAAGACGGCGACGTCCCTGCGGCCCTTGAACGGGCCGTAGTCCAGGGTGCCCCCGGCCGACAGCAGTCGGCCGTCGGGCAGGAACCCGTCGCCGCCGCAGAAGAAGTCGAACGGACGCCCGTCGGCGGTCCGCAACGTCGCCGGGTGGGCGAAGTCGTTGCCGGGCGGATCCCAGACCACGCTGGTGAAGATGCCCTGGTCTTCGTCGCCGAACAACGGGCTGTTGAACCGGACCCCGCTGTTCCCCGACCCGGCGAAGAAGAGCACCTTGCCGTCGGGTAGCAAGGCAGCGTGCACAGCCAGGACCCCGGAGTGGAACGCCAGCAGCTCCCAGGCGCCGTCGCGGGCGGGGTCGGGATCGAGCTCCAGCAGCTCATATAGGCCGGCGTTCTTCTGGGCAGGGTTGTCGATCATGAACGCGATCAGCTTGCGGGCGCCGCCGAGCTGGGTGGCGGCGAGGCCACCGCCCTGGTTCTCGTGGGAGAACCAGTTCGGCACCCCCATCCACCGTCCCCAGCCGCCCGCCGGGATGCCGTCGGCACCGAGGTTCTTCCCGGTCCGGTAGAAGGCCTGGTTCTGCCCGACGGCGTTGTCGACCTGCATGACGACCAGGTCGCGGCCGGAACCGTCGCCGGAGGCGGTCACGGCGACCCCGCAGCCCTGGTTGTCCAAGGAGAACCAGTCAGGCACGCCGATCCATGGCGTCCAACTGGTGACGGTGCCGTCGGCGGCCAGGCCATGGCCGATCCGGTACAGGCCGGCGTTCTTCTGGGCGGGGTTGTCGACCATGAGGACGATCAGGTCGTGCTGGCCCTGACTGTCGGGCGGCGCCACCGCCACAGCGACACCCTGGTTCTCGTGGGAGAACCAGTCCGGGACCGGGATCCACGGTGTCCAGCCGCTGGTGAGATTGCCGTCGCGGTCCAGGCCGCGGCCGACCCGGTACAGCCCCTGGTTCTTGCCCGCCGGGGCGTCCACCATCGCCACCACCAGGTCCTGGCCGCCGTTGTTCCCCAGGTCGGCGAGCGCCAGGCCGGCCCCCTGGTTCTGATGGGAGAACCACTCCGGGACCGCCATCCAGGGCGTCCAACCGGCGGTAATGGCCCCGGCGCCATCCAAGGCCCGCCCGACCCGGAACAGGCCCTGATTCTTCCCCTCGGGACTGTCGACCATGAGGACCACGAGGTCCTGGACGCCATCGCCGGCCAGACTTGCCGCGGCGACCCCACCGCCCTCATTTTCCCAGGAGAACCAGTCGGGCACGCCGATGAATTGGTTGGGCACCGGACCACTCCTTCCAACGCTGTCCTGCTGAGGGACTGCTCTCGGTTCGGTTGGGAGGCGATCGTCTAGGGGGCTCCGAGGGTGGTGGTGGCCTGCTCGGCCGCGCGCTCGTCGGCGGGGTCGGTGGGGCAGTTGGGCACCTCGATGGGGAAGCTGGCCACCCGCTCGACCTGGCCGACCCAGGTGACGACGATGGCGTCGCCACCGCCCGGCAGTAACGCCTCCTCGGCGAAGCTGTCTCCCTGGGCAAGCTGGCGGGCAGGCTCGAGTATCACCGGTGGGCTGTCGTCGACCTGGCCGACGATGCTGCCGGTATCGGTCGGGCCAGCGTTGGTCACCCGGTAGCGGACCTGCCAGCCGTCCCCGACAAAGCCGGCGCAGCGGGCGCCTTCCACGATCACCTGAATGAACCCGGGAGCGCTGGTGGTGGTGAAGGCGCTGGGTCCCCGGCCGGTCGGCACGGGAGTGGTTGACAGTGTCGTGGTGCTGACCGCCGCCTGGGCCGGGCTGGTCGTCGGGGCCAGCAGGATGGTCGTGCTGGTCGGGGTAGGCTGCCCGGCTCGGTGGGGCAGGACGCTGACCAGCAGCCAGACGAGCAGGGTGGCCAGCACGCCAGCGGCGAAGGCGATGATCAGCTTGGCGTTGGGCCGCATCGAGGTCTCCCGCAGCCGCCTCACGGCCAGCAGCCGGCGCTGGAGTTCTTGTTGTCGGCGACCGTCCCGTCGGCGTAGTCGAACTCGCTGATCCAGGTGCCGCCCTGCCAGCCAGCTGG
>JASLIH010000338.1 GCA_030152105.1 Actinomycetes bacterium | reverse complement strand
GGTCGAAGCGGTAGCCGACCAGGACGGCGGCCGGGCCCGGGACGACGTCCAGGGCGACCCGCTGGAGCTGGGACGGGTTGTTGCGCCAGCCCGAGGGGACCGCCGGGTAGACGGTGGTGGCGGCCCGGCGGGCGGCCTGGGCGGCCAGGGCGGCGGCGGCCGCGTGGAGCCGGATGGTCAGCGGCCCGGCCGCGCTCCCGGCCGCGGTCAGCTCGGCCGGGGGGTGGTGGTCGAGGAACCCGGTGTCGGTGTCGCCGGCGAGGAACGACTCCGAGCGGAGGATCCCGACCAGCAGGTCGCGGTTGGTGAGGACGCCGTGGAGCTGTGCGCCGGCCAGTGCCGAGGCCAGCATCCGGGCCGCCTCCGGGCGGGTCGGGGCGTGGGCGACGACCTTGGCCAGCAGCGGGTCGTAGTGCACCCCGACCACCGACCCGTCGGCCACCCCGGCGTCGACCCGGACGTCCGGCTCGCCGGTGTCGCCGACAGCCCCGACCCGGAACCTGTGCAGCACCCCCGTCTGGGGGAGGAACCCGGCGGCCGGGTCCTCGGCGTAGAGGCGGGCCTCGATGGCATGGCCGCGAACCTCGACCTGGGAGAGCTCCGCCAGGGGTAGCGGCTCGCCGGCCGCGATCAGGAGCTGGAGGCGGACCAGGTCGAGGCCGGTGACGGCTTCGGTGACGGGGTGCTCGACCTGGATGCGGGCGTTGACCTCCAGGAACCAGAACGCCTCCCCGGAGGGCTCGAGGAGGAACTCGACCGTGCCGGCGCCGACGTAGCCGACGGCGCCGGCGACGGCCAGGGCGGCCTCGCCCAGGCGGCGCCGCAGCTGCGGGTCGACGGCCGGGGACGGGGCCTCCTCGATGAGCTTCTGGTGCCGGCGCTGGATCGAGCACTCGCGCTCGAACAGCTGGACCATGCGGCCGGTGGTGTCGGCCAGGAGCTGGACCTCGACGTGGCGGGGACCCTCCAGCCAGCGTTCGAGGAACACCTCGTCGTTGCCGAAGGCGGCCCCGGCCTGGCGGCGGGCCGCGGCGACGGCGCCTGCGAGGTCACCCGGGTCGCGGACGACCCGCATGCCAATGCCGCCGCCGCCGTGGGCCGCCTTGACCAGCACGGGGAACCCGACCTGGGCGGCGGCGTCGGCAGTCAGGCCGGTGTCGCCCGGGCCGGGCACGGGCAGGGCGGGGAGGACCGGGACCCCGGCGCCGGCCGCCACCCGCCGGGCTTCCAGCTTGTCGCCAAGGGCGGCCAGGACCTTGGGCGGTGGCCCGACCCACCGCAGCCCGGCGGCCAGCACCGCCTCCGCGAACCAGGCCCGCTCGGACAGGAACCCGTAGCCGGGGTGGACGGCGTCGGCCCCGGTCCGCCGGGCGGCGTCCAGGATGGCGTCGGCCCGCAGGTAGGAGCCGGAGTCGCCGAGGGGAACGGACTCGTCGGCTTCGGTGACGAAGGGGGCGTTGCGGTCGGGGTCGGTGAACACGGCGACGGTGGCGACGCCCATGGCTCGGGCGGCTCGCAGGACCCGGGTGGCGATCTCGCCCCGGTTGGCGACCAGCAGCTTGGTGATCACATCCGGAACACGCCGTACCCGTCCGTGCCCTTCACCTCCCCCGAGTGGCAGGCGGACAGGGCGATGCCGAGGACGGTGCGGGTGTCGCGGGGGTCGACGATGCCGTCGTCGTACAGCTGGCCGGTGTTGAACAGGGCCCGGGACTCGGCCTCGACGTGGTCGCGGACGGCGTCGCGCATGGAGCGGTCGGCCTCGTCGTCGAACGGGCGGCCGGCGCTCTCGGCCGAGGCGCGGTTGAGGATCGACATGACTCCGGCGAGCTGGTCGGGCCCCATCACGGCGGACTTGGAGGCCGGCCAGGTGAACAGGAACCGGGGGTCATACGCCCGGCCGGCCATGCCGTAGCCGCCGGCGCCGTAGGAGGCGCCGAGGATCAGGGTCACGTGCGGTACGGCCGAGTTGGCCACGGCGTTGATCATCTTGGCCCCGTCCTTGATGATCCCCCGCTGCTCGTACGTCTTGCCGACCATGTAGCCGGTGGTGTTCTGGAGGAACAGCAGGGGCGTCGAGGACTGGTTGGCGAGCTGGATGAAGTGGGCCGCCTTGTTGGACTCCTCGGAGAACAGCACCCCGCCGGCGTTGGCCAGGACCCCGACCGGGTAGCCGTGGACCGACGCCCAGCCGCAGCACAGGCTGGTGCCGTACAGCGGCTTCCACTCCGAGAACCGCGAGCCGTCGACCACCCTGGCCAGGATCTCGCGGACGTCGGCGGGGACCTTGAGATCGACCGGGGCCAGGCCGAGCAGCTCCTCGGGGTCGTGCACCGGCTCGTCGGCCGGCCTGGTCGGGCCCGGGCCGAGCTTGCGCCAGCCCAGGTTGGCGATGACCTCGCGACCGAGCCGGAGGCAGTCGTGCTCGTCGGCGGCCAGCTGGTCGGCCAGGCCGGAGGTCCGGGCGTGCATCTCGGCCCCGCCGAGCTCCTCGTCGCTGGCCTGCTCGCCGGTGGCCATCTTGACCAGCGGCGGCCCGCCAAGGAACACCTTGGCCCGCTCCCTGACCATGATGGTGTGGTCGGACAGGCCCGGGACATAGGCCCCGCCGGCGGTGGAGTTGCCGAAGACCAGGGCGACAGTGGGGATGCCGGCCCGGGACAGCCGCGTGAGGTTGCGGAAGACCGCCCCGCCAGGGATGAAGATCTGCGACTGGGTGGGCAGGTCGGCCCCGCTGGACTCGATCAGCTGGACAAGGGGCAGCCGGTTGCGCTCGGCGATCTCCATGGCCCGCAGGGTCTTGCGGAGGCCCAGCGGGTTGGTGGCGCCGCCGCGCACGGTCGGGTCGCTGGCCGTGACCACGCACTCGACCCCGGCGACCGGCCCGACGCCGGTGACGCCACTGGCCCCGACGGGGAAGTCGGTCCCCCAGGCGGCCAGGGGCGACAGCTCGAGGAACGGCCCGTCCTGGTCGAGCAGCAGCTCGACCCGCTCCCGGGCCAGCAGCTTGCCCCTGGCCCGGTGGCGGTCGACGTACTTCTGGCCGCCGCCCGCCCTGGCCTGGGCCAGCAGCCGGTCCAGCTCGGCCAGCAGCTCCAGGTTGGCCGCCCGGTTGGCGGCGTAGGCGCCCGAGGACGGGTCGAGCCGGCTCGCGAGCACGCCCATCCCGGACCTCCTGGCGGAGTAGTTACCGAGAGGTAACCACGCCCCGGGCCCCGGCGCTAGACCAGGCTCAGGGCTCGTCCCTGGTGTAGTAGACGTCGTTGGCCATGCCCGAGAAGGCGGTCAGCGAGACCTGGCTGGAGTCGACGAACCAGCGGCAGTTCGGGTACTTGGACGACTTGTTGTAGTACAGGACCCCCTTGAACCCTTCCCAGCCGGCCTTCTTGAACAGGGCACGGGCGTCGGTGATCCACTGGGCCTTGCGGTTCGGCTGGGCCGGGTCCTCGGTGGAGGCCCACTCGGGGACCAGGATGCCCTTGATGGCCTTGCCCTGGGCGAACAGCCGCATGGGGTTGACCAGCTGCTCCAGCGAGTTCCAGGGGTTGCTGGTGCCGGGCCGGCAGTTGTACCAGTTGTAGGCGTCGGCCCCGATGTAGTCGAGGTAGGCGTCGCCCGGGTACCAGTCGACGGCCCGCCGCCGGTCCTTCGCCTTGAAGCTGTAGGCGGTCATGATCCAGAGGTAGTCGGCGTTGGTGACCCCCTGGGCGCGGAAGATGGTGACCACCTTGCGCCAGGCGGCGATGAAGTCGGCCCCGGTGCCGCTCGAGTTGAGGCTCGTCTCCGGCTCGTGGTTGAAGGTGAAGTAGACGTGGTTGCCGAGCGCCTTGACCCGGCCGGCCCAGCGCACGATGTCGTTGTAGATGGTCGAGCCGGGCTGGGCGCTGGCGATGTCGCGCCACTGCACGAAGGTGTGGTTGCGCCGCTCCGACTTGACCGACAGCAGCATCGTGTAGCCGTTGGCGTTGAACCAGTTGACGTCGGTGTCGGGGAACGGCGAGTCCCAGTTGTAGTAGACCCGCACGGTGGCCAGGCGGCGGCCGATCTTGCCCTCCAGGCTGGTCGTGCCCTGCTGGGTGCCCGGCTCGGGCCGGGCCCCGAACAGCACCGTCGGGTCGTTCGGGCCGGCGCCGGCGGGCGCGGCCAGCCCGGCCGAGGCGACCGCCAGCGACAGCACCAGCACGGTCAGCAGCAGGACTCGCTTGCGCATTGAGGTTCTCCCTGGAGGACAGTCGTCCAGGGCAACGCTGCCCGAGCGCCGCAGGTGCGGCAACGTGCGATTGCTGTACCGGCCTACGCCGGGTTCAGGTAGCGGCGCTCGATGGTGGCCAGGACCGAGTAGAAGGGGTCGATCATGTTGCCGACCCGCAGCCGCCCGGCCTGGCCGAGCAGCTGGTAGGCGTCTGCCCGCGAGAGCCCGTGGCCGCGGTGGAGCCGCTCGACCAGGTCGGTGTAGGCGGCCCTGGCGCAGCTGCTCAGGTCGGCCCCCTGGAGGCCGGCCAGCGAGCCGATCGCCTCGGCGGTGTCGAGCTGGGGCAGGGCCACGAACCCGGCCTCCTCGCGGTCGCGGGCCCGCATGGTCAGCTCGACCTCGGCCTCGATCTCGACGGCCACGCCGGTGATCTCGCCGTCGCCCTGGGCGCCGTGGGCGTCGCCGATGGCGACCAGGGCGCCGTCGACATGCACGGGCAGGCGCAGGGTCGCCCCGGCGCCGAGGGCGGGCTGGTCGACGTCGCCCAGGTACTCGGGCGACTGGGAGAACGACAGGCGCCGCTCCCGCCGGGGGGCCACCCCGACCGTGCCGAGGAACGGCCGCAGTGGCAGCGCGACCGAGCGGCCGCCCTGGACGGGGAGGGCGGCCACGCCGTCGCGGTAGGGGACGCGGCGCAGCTCCGGCTCGAGCGGCGGCTGGAGGGTGTAGCCCTCGTGCTGGAGGGCCCCGAAGCCGCCGAAGGTGCCCGTCCAGGCCTCGCCGGCGGCCGGCATCGGGTCGACCCGGTGCAGCTCGATCTCGACCACACCCCCGGGCCGGGCCCCGGCCAGGTGGAACGGGCCGGTCACCGGGCAGGCGCCGCCGAGCCGCTCCAGCACCTCGTCGATGTGCAGCCCGGGGGCCACCCGGGCCTCGCCCAGGCGCGACTTGGCCAGCCCGCACAGGGAGTCGGCGGTCTCGACCACCACCCGCTCGCCGTCGGCCACCTCGGCGACCGGCTCGGCCTCAGGGTCGAAGAACAGGGTGGTCGCGGTCCGGGGGAACCGCCGCATCAGCCGCCGTCCCGCAGGGCCGCTGCGGCGTCCAGGAAGCACTCCAGCGGGGCCTTGAGGATGCCGGCCCCGATCTGGCCGCCGTCCCTGCCGGCCAGGCCGCCGTCGATCACCGGCACGACCCCGGTGGCCACCACCTTGTGGACGTCGATCCCGGCCGGGGTGCCCCGGAAGCCCAGGTACGGGATCTTGAAGTCGGGGTGCTCGCCGTGGGTGATGTCGTACATGGCCAGGTTGTTGGCGATCATCGCCTCGGGCCCGCCGCCCTGGTAGGCCTGGAGGCCGAAGGCGGCCGCCTGGGCGAAGCCGCCAAGGCCGACCGTC
>JASLIH010000586.1 GCA_030152105.1 Actinomycetes bacterium | reverse complement strand
GACAGGAAGGAGGCCGGCGTCTCCGACCGCGACGCCGACTTCGGGCTCGTCGAGCGGGTCGCGAGCGAGCTCGACAGCGTCGACGTCTTCATCAACAACGCCGGGATCGCCCAGGTCAAGCTCCTGCTCGAGACCACTCCGGAGGACCTTGAGGCACTGTTCCGGGTCAACGTTTTCGGCGTCGTGTACGGCATCCGCGGAATCGAGGGCGGGCTCGTGATGCGCTGACCAGGTCCACCGGTCCGTCCCAACCGCCCTGACCCCAAGGGAGGGAACCATGACCGACACTTTGCCCAGCAACACCGCCTACGAGCTGAACCCGGACGCTCTGCTCGCCGCCTACCGGACGATGCGCACGATCCGGGAGTTCGAGGAGCGGGTCCACGAGGAGTTCGCCACCGGCGAGATCCCCGGCTTCGTCCACCTGTACGCGGGTGAGGAGGCCTCGGCGGCGGGCGTCTGCGTCCACCTGGACGACCGCGATGTACTCGCCAGCACCCACCGCGGCCACGGCCACTGCATCGCCAAAGGCGTCGATCCCAAGGAGATGATGGCCGAGATCTACGGCCGCGTGACCGGCTCCTGCCACGGCAAGGGCGGCTCGATGCACATCGCCGACCTATCCAAGGGGATGCTCGGCGCCAACGGCATCGTCGGCGGCGGCCCGCCGTTGATCTGCGGCGCCGCCCTGGCTGCCAAGCTGCAGGGCACCGGCGGAGTCGGTGTCGCCTTCTTCGGCGACGGGGCCAGCAACCAGGGCACCACGCTCGAGGCCTTGAACCTGGCCTCGGTCTGGAACCTGCCGGCGATCTTCGTGGCCGAGAACAACGGCTACGCCGAGTCCACCTCGTCGACCTGGTCGGTGGCGGCCGACAACATCGCCGACCGGGCGGCCGGGTTCGGGATGCCCGGCGTGATCGTGGACGGCTTCGACTTCTTCGCCGTGTACGAGGCGGCCGCCGAGGCGATCGACCGGGCCCGCAAGGGCGGCGGCCCGACCCTGATCGAGGTCAAGTTCACCCGTTACTTTGGCCACTTCGAAGGCGACCAGCAGGCCTACCGGGCCGACGAGGTGGCCAGGGCGCGCGAGACGCTGGACTGCCTCAAGCGCTTCCGGGGCCGGGTAACCGAGACCGGACAGCTCGCCGACCACCAACTCAACGAGATCGACAACGAAGTCGACCGGCTCATCGACGACGCCGTCACCGAGGCCAAGGCCGCGCCCAAGCCGACCGAGGCCGACCTCACCACCGACGTCTACATCACGTACTGACCAGCGCCGCGCCGTCCGAGCCGGACGTCCGAGGAGGCACATTCATGGCCAGGACCATCAGCTACCGCGAGGCGATCAACGAGGCGCTGGCGCAGGAGATGGAGCGCGACGAGTCGGTCATCGTGATGGGTGAGGACAACGCCGGCGGTATGGGCAGCCCCGGCGAGATGGATGCCTGGGGCGGCGTGCTGGGCGTGACCAAGGGGCTGTACCACAAGTTCCCGGGCCGGGTCCTTGACACCCCGATCTCCGAGTCCGCCTTCATCGGGGCGGCCATCGGGGCCGCGACCAGGGGCATGCGCCCGGTCGCCGAGCTCATGTTCATCGACTTCATGGGCGTCTGCTTCGACCAGATCTACAACCAGGCGGCCAAGTTCCGCTACATGTTCGGCGGCAAGGCCGTGACGCCGGTGGTCGTGCGGACCATGTACGGCGCTGGGCTGCGGGCAGCTGCCCAGCACTCGCAGGCCCTGTACCCGATCTTCACCCACATCCCCGGGCTCAAGGTCGTCGTCCCCTCCAGCCCGTACGAGGCCAAGGGCCTGCTCATCCAGTCCATCCGCGACGACGACCCGGTCATCTTCTGCGAGCACAAGATGCTGTACGACACCACCGGCGAGGTGCCAGAGGAGAGCTACACGATCCCGTTCGGCGAGGCCAACGTGGCCCGCGAGGGCGGCGACGTCACCATCGTGGCCATCGGGCGCATGGTCTCGGTCGCCCTCGAGGCCGCGGACGAGCTGGCCTCATCGGGCGTCGAGGCCGAGGTCATCGACCCGCGCACGACCAGCCCGCTGGACACCGATACCATCCTGGAGAGCGTGGAGAATACCGGCCGGCTGGTCGTGGTCGACGAGGCCACTCCGCGATGCAACATGGCCACCGACATCTCCGCCACCGTGGCCCAGGAGGCCTTCGGGTCGCTGCGGGCCCCGATCCAGATGGTCACCGCCCCGCACACCCCGGTGCCGTTCGCCGACTCGCTCGAGGACTTCTACATGCCCGACGCCCAGAAGGTCGTCAACGCGGCCAAGGCCACCGTCGGCTGGAAGCGCTAGGCGCCGCCATGGCCGACGCCAGGATCGCCAAGGTCACCATGCCCAAATGGGGCCTCTCCATGACCTCGGGGAGGATCACCGAATGGCTCGTGGAGGAGGGCACCGAGGTCAAAGCGGGCGCCGAGCTGGCCGAGATCGACACCGACAAGATCAACGGAGTGCTTGAGTCACCGGCCGACGGCGTGCTGCGCCGCATCATCGCCGGGACCGACAGCTCGGCCCCGATCGGAGCCACGATCGCGGTGGTTGCCCCGGCCGACGTCCCCGACGCCGAGATCGAGCAAGTCGTGGCCGAGGCCGAGGCGCAGCTCGCCTCGGGTGAGGTCGAGGAGCCGCAGGGCCCGGTCGTGGCGACCGTGGAGGTCGACGGCCGCCCCATCTCCTACGCGACGATGGGTGACGGCGACGAGGTCGTGGTCCTCGTCCACGGCTACGGCGGCGACAAGAACTCCTGGCTGTTCGTGCAGGAGCCGCTGTCGCGCACCCGCACCGTGCACGCCATCGACCTGCCCGGCCACGGCACCTCGGGCAAGGACGTCGGCGACGGTAGCCTGGACACGCTGGCCGCGACAGTCCTCGGCTTCCTCGACGTGGTCGGGGCCGGGCGGGCCCACCTGGTCGGGCACTCGCTCGGTGGGGCGGTGGTGACGGCCGCCGCCGCGGCCGCGCCCGACAAGGTCAGCGCCCTGACCCTGGTCGCCCCGGCCGGCTTTGGCAGCCGCGTCGACGCCGGCTACCTACGCGGCTTCGCCTCGGCCGGCTCACGCCGGGAGCTGCGCCCGCACCTCGGCAAGCTGTTCGCCGACGAGAGCCAGGTGACCAGGCAGCTCGTCGACGACCTGCTCAGGTACAAGCGGCTGGACGGGGTCGGCGCGGCCCTGGAGACGCTACTCGGCACCCTGCTGGACGGCGACGACCAGGCCATCGACGCGGCGCCGCTGCTGGCCACGGTCGAGGTCCCGGTCACCGTGATCTGGGGCCGGGCCGACAAGGTGTTTGCCCCGGCCGACGCCTCGGCGCTCGGCCAGGCCAAGCTGCGGGTGGTCGACGGCGCCGGGCACATGGCCCACATGGAGAAACCTCACGAGGTCGTCGCCGCCGTGGAAGGCCGCGGCGCGACAAGCGCGAGCGAGGAGGGAGACGAGGGAGCTGGTGGGCAATGAAGGCGGCGAGGTTCCACGCGCGTGAGGACGTCCGGATCGACGACATCCCCGAGCCCGAGACCACCGAGGGTGCCGTCGAGATCAAGGTCGACTGGTGCGGGATCTGCGGCACCGACCAGCACGAGTACCTCGAGGGCCCGATCTTCACCCCGGTCGCCGGGTCACCCCACCCGCTCTCCGGTGAGGTCGCCCCGGTCCAGCTCGGTCACGAGTTCGCCGGGCACATCACCGAGGTCGGCTCGGGGTGACCGGGTTGCTGCGAAGGGGGCCCAGCGTGGTCGCCCGCAGTCCTTCGCGTTTGGGACCGAGGGTCACGCGAGGTGGTGCTCCCAGGAGAACAGCGCCGCGACGACGAAGTCGTTCTCGCGCACGTGGTGCGAGACCTGGAACTCGAGGTGCACGACGCCGACATCGTCCGGGGTGAACACGTGCGTGCTGTAGTCCCGGTCGGTCGATGGACGACGCGCTGCGCCGGTGCGCCAACCGGCGACCGCGTCGGTGGGGAAGCCCCACTCGGCGGCGTAGTGGGTGAGCAGCCGCTCGGTGGCCTCGAGGCCGGAGGATGGAAGCTGCACCGTCAGCCGGTCGGGATCCCCGGCGCGGGTCGAGCTAAGCATCACTGCCAGCTCCGCTAGGGCGTGATAGGAGCGCCCGCCAGGCAGTGCGACTGTCACGTCGAACGGCCGGCGGTTGGGATTCATCCACACCCGGCTGTCGCTGCCTTCCAGGAAGCCGACGGACTCGCGGGTGGGCGGGCCCGACAGGTCGATGGCCGTGCCGCCGGTCTCGGCCGCCAGCAGCGGCTTGGTGCCAGCGACAGCGAGCGGACGAGGATGCGCCGGGAGGGGACCGAGGTCGACGTCCCAGCGCGTCAGCGCGGCAGCGACCAGCCGGCCGGCGCGCGCGAGCAGCCGGTAGCGGGTCATGCGCTGGGAGATTGGGGTGGCCACCAGCGCGCGCGCCTCGCCCGCATGGTCGCGCACGAAGGCGAGGTAGTCCGGCAGCGTGTCGTCGTCGATCAGCTTCCAGCGGTTCGCGAACACCGCGATGTTGCCGTCGGCCAGCGGCGTTCGCAGGCTGATCGCGGCTCGCGGTAGCCGCGCGACGAGCGTGAGTGGGTACCGCTCAGGGTAGGAGTCGGCGCCGGGCACCGACGGTGCCCCGGCGAGCGTCAGAAGATAGGTGAATGCCGGACCCTCCGGCCAGTGGTACCGAAGCATTTGCAGGTAGAACCGGTCAATGATGTCGAACTGTTCGCGGAACAGCAGCGCGCGGTTGCCGCGATCGACCAGTGCCAGGTCGCTGTTGCGGCGGCCGGCGTCGATCTGCCGCCACGCCTCGAGCGTGGCCGCGTCGATGATCCGCGCACGGTAGAGCTCCTCGATCTTCAGGACGCCGTAGGTGACGTACGCCTCGTGCATCGTCGCCTGGTCCTCGAAGATCTTCTTCTGCATCGTGAGAAACGTGGTCTCGTAGAAGCCGAGGTCGCCCGCGGCGCGCCTGGCGAGGCTTCGCGAGGCCCGCCCGAACACCGTGTGCACCGCCCTGCGTCCGACCTCCGGGACGAATCCGATGTCCCAGAAACCGGCGAGGAAGACCGGGCCGATCATGTTCGCCATGCCGGCCCACTTGAGGTACGGGTGGTCCAGGAACAGCCGCCCATAGTAGGCATAGACAGCCTCGACCGTTCGCCGGTTCTCATCCACGCCGCGGGCGGGGCGCCAGGTCGCCCGCTCGATACCCGCCCGCTCGAGCGCCCGATTGAGCAAGGACTCCTTCAGCTCGTGCGGCTCCATGTCCAGCATCCTTACGGCTCACCGCACATAGAGCAACGACTGGACGGCGGCACGACCAGCTGCTGGTCGCCGGTTCGCCCCGGATCAGTGGAACGAGGCTTGGTGCCGGCTACCATTCGCCCATGAGCGAACCATCGATGACCGAGGCCGAGCTGTCCAGGGGGAGTGGCGCGGCCTTGGAGCTCCTCCGTCGTCTGGTCGATCTGGGGATCGTGCCCCATCGGGACGGCCGTCGCGTCCGGTCATCTGTCCTTCGACTTCGTGGACCAGATGTTCGTCGACCACCCCCCACTCACCGGCAAGACGTTCCGGGAGATCGCCGAGGAGCTCGGCCTCCCGCTGGAGACGCTGACCCGCCTGTATGCGATGTGGGGCCTGCCCCGTCCGGCTCCCGAGGACGTGGTGCGCGAGGACGACGCCCCGACCTTCAGCGAGTGGAAGGCGTTCTTCCCGCCGCAGGCGCTGAACGAGCAGCTGCTCACCCAGGGTGCCCGGCTGTTCGGTGAGGCCACCAGCCGGCTGGCCGACTGGGGCATGGCCGTCTACCGGGACTACTTCGAGGCGCCGATGCTGGCCGCGGGAATGAGCCCGCAGGAGACCATGGACGCCTCCAGCGCGTTCGCCAGGGTGGGGACCCCGGTGATGGAGCGCCAACTGTCCTGGCTGCTCGGCCGCAAGCTCGAGCACAACACCTTCCAGCTCATCGTCGAGCACGTCGAGAACGCGGTGGAGGCGGCTGGGGCGGCTCCGCCACTGCCCACCCGGCCACCGGCCATCTGCTTCGTCGACCTGTCGGGGTACACCGCGCTGACCGAGCAGATCGGCGACCAGGCCGCCGCCGAGCGCGTGGGGAGGCTCGGGACACTGCTCCAGGAACTCGCTCACAGCCATGGCGGAAGCGTGGTCAAGCTGCTCGGCGATGGGGCGATGCTGGTGTTCCCCGACCCTGAAGAAGCGGTGCGGTGCGGGCTGGAGATGGTGGAGCAGGTCCAGGAGGCCGGGCTCCCGCCGGCGCGGGCGGGCATCGCATCGGGACCGGTCATCTTCCGAGATGGCGACTGCTACGGCCGGGTCGTGAACCTCGCCGCCCGCGTCATGGATCGCGCCCGGCCCCGTCAGGTCCTGGCAACACCCGACGTCGTGGCGGTCACGCCGAGGGAGCACGCCCGGTTCCAAGACCTGGGACCGGTCCACCTCAAAGGGATCGCCGCTCCCATCGAACTCTCGGTCGCGTCGCTGCTCGCGACGACGGCGTCCCAGGCCTAGCGCCATGACAGCGCTTCGGCTGCCACGCAGGCGCTGGAGCGCGCGGCCGAGCTGAGCCCCGACCAGGACACCCAGGCCCAGCGGCTGGTAGCTGCCGCCATGGCCGCGCCTACCGGGCAGACCGAGTGGATCCAGGACTGGCCACCCGGGCCTTGCGCTGACCCAGGAACCGGCCTGCGACTCGTTGCCCGGCGGCTGGTCGGTTGGACGCTGGCCTGGTCAAGCCAGCACGCCGCCGCGCCGTCGGCGCTGATCCCGGTGGCTCGTGAGGCGTCCAGGTTGATCGGCTGCTGGCCTGGGACGCGTTCGCGGCCTCGGTCGCCTACCACTCAGGGGAACCCAAGGGAGTGCAGGCGGTCCGAGAGACCTCGCGCTGCTCGACGACGCGGCGCAGCCATCCCTGGACCCGGCCCGGGCCGAGCACGCCCTGGCCGAACTGCACGCCCACGAACGCCTCGAGGTCGGCCCGGGGGGCGGCATGCTCGCTGGTGCCGCGGCCGCGCAGGAAGGTGTCGGCCTGCCGCACGGCGATGAGCAGGTGGTGAGGGGTTCGGGCCGAGCAGTTCTCGGCGTACAGGTGCCGCTTGATGGAGCGGAGGAGCGGTTCGGGCCGAGTGGGTCCATGAACAGGGAGGTTAAGCATGGGAAACGCTCTCCATCCGACACAGTCTCTGGAGCGGCCCCCTCAGACAGCGAACTGACCAGCGTTTCGGCTGGATAGCGCGACGATGGTGAGCACGACAGCGTTCCCGCTGGTCAGAGGCTTGTTGGTGGGAGAACACCGTCCCAGGACGAGGAATCCGTCGCCTGAACCGCCGGGTTTGCGATCCGGCTGGGGCGGCTGTGGAGCAGCCCGCCCCAGCCATTACCGGTGGCGTCAGCGGAACTGGCGGAAGAAGTCCCGCACATCGCCGACCAGGAGGTCGGGTGCTTCCATGGCGGCGAAGTGCCCGCCGCGGCTGAATTCGGCCCAGTGCACCACGTTGTGGTCGCGTTCGGCGAGGAGCCGGATGGTGAGGTCGTTAGGGAACACCGCCACCGCGGTGGGCACTGGAGACTTCGGCCGGGCCTGGCCCCAGCTGCGGGCACCTTCGTAGTAGATGCGGGCCGCCGAGCCGGCTGTGCCGGTCAGCCAGTACACCGACACGTCGGTGAGGATCAGGTCGCGGTCGACAGCGTCTTCAGGCAGGCTGGCGCGTGGGTCGGTCCATTCCTTGAACTTCTCAACGATCCACGCCAGCTGGCCGGCGGGTGAATCGGTGAGCGCGTAGGAGATGGTCTGCGGCCGGGTGGACTGGACGATCGCATACCCGGTCATGTCACGGCCCCATGTCGTCATGAGCGCGAGGCGGGCCTGGTCCGCTTCGGTGAGGCCGACCAGTTCGGACGGGTCGCCGGAGGGGAAGGTGCCCAGGTTGTTGACGTGCACGCCGATGACATGATCGGGGTCGACGCGGCCAAGCTCGGGGGAGACGACTGAGCCCGTGTCTCCACCCTGGGCCCCATACCGGTGGTAGCCGAGGCGGTGCATCAGTTCGGCCCAGGCTTGGGCGACCCGGCTGGTGTCCCAGCCCGGGGCGGCGAGTGGGGTGGAGAAGCCGAAGCCGGGCAGCGACGGAGCGACGACATGGAAGGCGTCGGCGGGGTCGCCGCCGTGGTGGGTGGGGTCGGTCAGGGGACCGATGATCTTCATGAACTCCACGACCGAGCCGGGCCAGCCGTGGGTGATGACCAGCGGCAGCGCGCCCGGCTCGGGGGACCGGACGTGCAGGAAATGCACGTTCTGGCCGGCGATGACGGTGGTGAACTGGGGGAACTGGTTCAGCCGGGCCTCGTGGGCCCGCCAGTCGTACTCGGTGCGCCAGTAGGCGGCCAGGTCTTTCAGGTAGCCCAGCGGTACCCCGGCTTCCCAGCCGGCGCCGGGCAGCTCGTCGGGCCAGCGAGTGTGGGCAAGCCGGTCAGCCAGGTCGTCCAGGTCGGCCTGAGAGATGTCGATCCGGAACGGCCGAATCTCGGCGTCGGAACGGCTAGCAACCGCCATGGTCGCGTTCTCCTTCCAGCTGGTCGGCAGCGTGCCGCCGACGGTGGTGGCGTCCATGCCGACATGCTAGGTGCTATTGCGGTCAGGTTCTGTCCGCAATCGATGGCAGACTTGAATCATGTTGGAGACCTCGGCTCGGCTGCTGCGACTGCTGTCGTTGCTACAGGCGCGGCGGGACTGGACAGGCCCGGAACTGGCCGCCCGGCTTGGGGTGAGCCCCCGGACGCTGCGCCGCGACATGGACAAGCTGCGTGGCCTCGGCTACCCGGTGGACGCCACGCCGGGCACGGCCGGCGGTTACCGACTCGGCGCGGGAGCGATGCTGCCCCCGCTGCTGCTCGATGACGAGGAAGCCGTCGCGGTCGCGATCGGGCTGCGCACCGCGGCCGGCGGGACCATCACCGGGATCGAGGAAGCATCGGTCCGCGCGCTGGTCAAACTGGAA
>JASLIH010000328.1 GCA_030152105.1 Actinomycetes bacterium | reverse complement strand
GCCGACTGGATCGCGCTGAAATGCACGAACACGTCCTCGCCAGACTCAGGGGCGATAAAGCCGTAGCCCTTGTCGGCGTTGAACCATTTCACGGTTCCAACAGTCATGTACTTGTCCCTCCCTCCATCGTCTCGGAGGTATCGACCAACGCCGACGCGACTCTAGCGCCGACGGCAAGGGACAAGCTCGACCTGCGGGGTTGCGAAGCAAAACGTGAACCTCTGCCGGGCCCACGGTAGCGGGTCCGGTCAAGTGCCCGCTACCGAACCCGGATCTCCGAGCTGCCGCTCAGCCGGCGCTGGCTGTGTTGGAGCCAGCAGTTCCTGCTTCTGGAGCGCGCTTGCCGGGACGCATCTCGAGGATGGCGTGGCGGTCGGGCAACTGCTTCTTCGGCTACCGGTGGATCACTACGCAGCTGAAGAGTGCGGGTAACGCCGTCCACGGCCTGGATGCGAGAGGCCGCCAGCCGGCCCAGCTGTCGCCTGCGGCGCGACGCTTCCACTCTTCCAAGGGACCGCGTCGATGCGCGTCCCGAAGCGAACCAGCCGAGCGAGGCGGGAGGTCGAGTTGGCGTCTGTCCGGGACTGCGACGACGACCCCCGTCGTCGGAGTCACACCGGTGGCGCCCACTCCTCGTCCCGCCTCGCTCCCATGACCCCTATCCAGGGGTCCCCAGCGACGAACCTCGCGGCCGGTGTCCGCGCGCGTCCCGTCCCAAGACGCTATCGGGACGGTGGCCCCGACCAGGCAGCCTAATCGTGGATGGGCTCGTCGGGTGCTGCGCATCGGCCACGCACAGGCGGTTGCTGCTCCGCTGCTGCGCGAGGACCTGCGACTGCGCCCCTCCGGAGCATTGCTGTCCTCGGATGATTTCGCTCGTCCAGGGCGGCGGTCGCTCGATGCTGGATGAGCTGGGCAAGCTCCAGACGGGCCTGCCCCGCGAAGCCCCAGCGCACTAGCTCGAAAGTCGATGCGATGTCGCCGGCGGCGATTGTAGTCTGCCTTCAAGTCGCTGATGACCACCCGCGCCTGCGCCAGTGACCAGACCATGTTGATGTTGCGAGCAACTCGCCGCGTGGCGACGCCAGGCGCCGCCGCCTGACCTGCCCGAGGGCGTCGAGGTGCTCGACGTGGCGATGGCTGAAGATATCGTCACCGTCCGGAGAGTGCCGTTCTCGGGTCTCTACGACAGGCGAGCTGAGACGCCGAATGAGTGGCTGGGAGATGTCGAGGAATGACCAGTGCATTGCAGGACCTGCTCGAGCGGCACGTCGCGAGTGGCACCGTCCCGGGTGTCGTCGCGAGCTTCGGCACAGCGGAGCCCGAGATCATGGCCGCCGGCGCGATGTCAGTCGGTGGTGCGCCCATGCGCGCCGACGCGATCATGCGTATTCAGTCGATGACCAAGGCCGTCACTACGGTCGCGGCCCTGCGCCTGGTCGAGGCTGGACGCCTGAGACTCGACGAGCCGGTGGAACAGTGGCTGCCCGAACTGGCGGATCGACAGGTGCTGAAGAGTCCCACCGCCGATCTGGCCGACACATCACCGGCCGTTCGGGCGATCACGCTGCGGCATCTGCTGACCAACACCTCCGGCTACGGCATGGTGCTGACAGAGTGTCCGTTGCAGCGGGCGATGGCTGACAGCGAAATCGACGCTGGCGTCGACCCCGTGAGGGTCGGGGCCGACGAGTGGCTCGCCCGGCTGGCGGCACTGCCCCTCGCCTTCCAACCGGGCGAGGGCTGGCGCTACCACCACTCCTTCGGCATCCTCGGAATCCTGATCGCTCGAGTGGCCGACCGGCCGTTGCAGGATCACCTGGCCGACGACCTGCTCGGACCCCTCGGCCTCCGCGACACCGGACTGTGGGTGTCCGCAGGCAGCGTCGCCCGGCTGCCGGCCAGCTACCAGCACACCGACTCCGGTCTGGTGGAGCTCGAACCGGCCGCCGGTGGTTTCTACGCCGGGCAGCCCCCGTTTGACGTGAGTCACGCCGAGCTCGTCTCGACAGTCCGCGACTACACCCGCTTCGCCCGGATGTTGGCCGACGGCGGCCGGTTCGAGGGGCGGCAGATCGTGTCGGAGGAGCACCTCCGACTGATGACCAGCGACCAGGTGCCGGCTATCGCCAAGACGCCGGACAGCTTCTTCCCGGGCTTCTGGGACGGTACCGGCTGGGGCTTCGGCGTCGGTGTCGACACCGAGGGCGGGCGGGCCGGCCGCTACGGCTGGTCCGGCGGACTGGGCACCAACTTCTTCGTCGACCCTGACGGCACCGTAGGTGTCCTGCTGACCCAGGTAGAGATGGGCGAACGGATGCAGCTCCTGCTTGACGAATTCCAAGCCCTGCCTGAAGCATGACGCTCGAAGACATCGGACCAGACAACTGGCGCCATTGCGCGTCGCCAGGGGTCGAGGAGTCGCAGCGGCCCTTTGTGCGCCGTGCCTTACTACCTGGCGTTGTGTTCCTACGACGAAGCCAGGTTGGTGGTTGTCTCACCGGGTCGGCACGTCCGGCTTCGGGTCCGCGACACCGGAACGGGCATGGATCCCGAGACGATCGGCCGCGCCTTCGAACCGTTCTTCACCACCAAGCCGAGGGCTCCGGCTCCGGCCTGGGGCTGGCTACCGTCTACGGGATCCGAGTCTTGTTCATGTCGGGCTACGCCCAGCCGGTATTGGCGAATCAGGGCGCTCTGGACCCGGGCGTTGAACTGGTGGCCAGGAACCTAGAGTCGGTACAGAGCGAAG
>JASLIH010000562.1 GCA_030152105.1 Actinomycetes bacterium | reverse complement strand
CGTCCGGCGAGGTGCCCGACCTGATGGGCATGGACCTCATCTACGCTCCCCAGTTCGAGAAGGCGCAGCAGCTCGTCGACCTCACCGACCGCATCAGCTCCTGGCCGGAGCTCAAGACGGCCAGCAAGGGGCACATGACGGTCGCCACCTTCGAGAACCGGCTCTACGGGGTGCCGCTGTACGCCGACGTGTCGGCGCTCTTCTACAACAAGGATCTCTTCAAGAAGGCCGGGCTCGACCCCGACAAGCCGCCCACCAGCCTGGCCGAGGTGCGCGCCTACGCCGACAAGATCACCGCCCTCGGCGGCGACATCAAGGGCTACTACCTGCCGGGCAACTGCGCCGGCTGCAACATCTTCACCGTCGGGCCGCTGATGTGGGCCTCGGGGGCCAAGATCGAGGCGGCCGGTCCGGGCGACGAGCCGCTGGTCGGCGACGGGGTCAAGCAGGTCCTCCAGTGGACCCGCGACATGGTCAACGCCGGCAACGTCCACGAGGGCGACCGGACCGAGAACGGCGAGACGTTCCACCTGCAGTTCGGGTCCGGCAAGGTCGGCATGATGGGCACAGGCAACTTCAACATCACGCTCGCCCGCCAGCAGAACCCGAAGATGGACTTCGGCATCGCCCTGCTGCCCGGGATGGCGCCCAACTCCTCGGCCTCCTTCATCGGCGGCGACCTGGTGGTGGTGCCGAAGGGCAGCGACCGGGTGGACGACGCCGTCAACTACATGAAGTTCCTGCTCTCGGACGAGGTGCAGGTCGAGGTGTACGCCAAGGCCCTCAACCTGACCACCCGCTCCGACATGGTCGAGAACAGGTACTTCGAGGCCGAGCCGCTGGTCCAGGACGTGGCCAAGGCCCTGGACGTCGGCCGCACGCCCTACACGCTGACCTTCTTCGAGCAGATCAACTCGCCCCAGGGCCCCTGGCTGAAGATGCTCCAGCGTGCCTACTACAGTGACGACAACCTCGACACCGTCATCGCCGACGCCAAGGCGGCGATGAAGAGCATCGCCGGCCAGTAGTCCGTGACCTGGAGGACCGCCTTGCCCCGGGGCCCGCGAAGCCGTCTGGTCGGGATGGCCTACCTGGCCCCGGCGCTCCTCTTCGTCCTGGCGTTCACCGTCTACCCGCTGGGCCAGATGATCTGGATGTCGTTCCACGACTGGTCGCTGATCACCCCGCCCCGCTCTGTCGGCCTCGGCAACTACCAGCGGGCCTTCGCCGACCGGCAGTACTGGGTGTCGTTCCTCTTCACCCTGAAGTACACCGCGATGATCACGCCGATCCTGATCGTCGGCGGCTACCTGCTGGCCCTGCTGGCCTCCCAGCCCTCGCGGCTGCGCAGGTTCACCCGGACGACCGTGTTCATCCCGGTGGTGATCGGCCTCGGGGTGTCGAGCCTGCTCTGGTACTGGCTCTTCAGCACCGACTTCGGCCTGGTCAACCGGGTCCTGCTCGACCTGGGGCTGATCTCCAAGCCGGTGCTGTGGCTGGGGGTCGACGCCGACCTTTCGAACCTGGCCATCATCGCGTCGGTGACCTGGAAGGTCATCGGGTTCGGGATGATCCTGTTCGTTGGCGCCATCCAGGCCATCCCGACCGAGATCACCGAGGCGAGCCTGGTCGACGGGGCCAGCTACTGGCAGCGGGTCACCCGGGTGATCCTGCCCTTGACCCTGCGCACGGTGCTGCTGGTGACCCTGGTGAGCATCATCGGCTCACTGCTCGCCTTCGACCAGTTCTACATCATGACCGCCGGGCAGCCGCAGAACGAGACCGCGACCTCGGTCTTCTACGTGTACCTGAACTCCTTCCCGTACCTGCGGCTCGGCTACGGCGCGGCCCTCTCGATGATCCTTGCCCTGACCATCCTGGCCTTCACGGTCGTGCAGCTGCTGCTCACCCGCCGGAGCCACGCGTGACCGCGACCCTGGAGCGGCGCCGGGCCCGGCCCGTCGGCGTGCGCACCCACACACGCGCCGGCCGCACCGGCTACCTGATCGGCGCCCTGTGCATCGCCATCTCCACGGTCATGCTCCTGCCGCTGGTCGTGTCCGTGCTCGCCTCGGTGAAGCCAACCGCCGAGGCGGCCGCCTCGCCGCCGACCTACCTGCCGCACTCGCTGAGCCTCGACAGCTACCAGCGGCTCTGGACCTACCAGCAGGGCCTGCCCACCTACCTGTTCAACAGCCTTGGCACGGCGCTGCTGGCGATCGCGTTCACGCTGCTGCTGACCGTGCCCGCCGCCTACGCGCTGGCCCGGTTCCGGATCCCCGGCAAGGAGGTCATCTTCGTCGTCCTGCTGCTGGCGCTGATCGTCCCCTACCAGGCCCTGCTGACCCCGATGTTCCTGATGTTCGCCCGCGTCGGGCTGACCAGCACCCTGGTCGGCCTGGCCATCCTGCACACCGCCATCCAGCTGCCCTTCAGCCTCTATGTCCTGCGCAACAGCCTCAGCGCCGTCCCCCGGGAGCTGGAGGAGGCGGCGATCGTGGACGGCGCGTCCTCCCTGCAGGTCCTGGTCAGGGTCCTGGTCCCGTCCACGGTGCCGGCGATCGTCACCGTGGCCCTGTTCGCCTTCATCATGTCGTGGAACGAGTTCCTCGGCGCCCTGGTGATGATGAGCAAGGGATCGAGCTTCACCCTGCCGCTGATCCTGGCCGCGGCCCGGACCGAGACCAGCCTCGGCGGGACGGACTGGGGGATGCTGCAGGCCGGCATCACCATCTCGGTCATCCCCTGCGTGCTCGTCTACCTGCTGCTGCAGCGGTACTACGTGTCCGGCCTGATGACGGGGGCGGTGAAATGACCACCGACGCCAGGCGGGTCACCGAGACGGCGCCGGCCCGGCGCCGGGCGCTCGCT
Organism: Actinomycetes bacterium; assembly: GCA_030152105.1. The sequence continues at coordinate 10,078 of JASLIH010000562.1, read as the reverse complement.
CCCTCGGGGGCCGCGATCGTCGGCGGGTTCCTGGCCGAACGCCAGCGGACCAACCGCCGACAGACGATCCCGCACGGCTTCGACCAGCTGGAGCGCTCCGGGACGCTGGACAACCTGCGGCTGGCGGCCGGCGGCGACGGCCACTACCGGGCCCGTGCCGACACCTCGGGCGCGACCTTCCCGTTCCTGGACTCCGACGTCTACAAGTGGCTCGAGGCGGTGGCCTGGGAGCTCGGCCGCGCCCCCGACCCCGGCCTGGCGGCGGCCGCCGACCAGGCGATCGGGCTGGTGGCGGCGGCCCAGCGGCCCGACGGCTACCTCAACAGCTACGTCCAGGTCGTCGGTGACGGCGTCCCGTACCAGGACCTCGCCTGGGGCCACGAGCTCTACTGCATCGGCCACCTGATCCAGGCGGCGGTCGCCTGGCACCGCGCCCTCGACGACGACCGGCTCCTGGCGGTCGCGGTCCGGGCCGCCGACCAGATCGACCAGGAGCTCGGGCCCGGCGGGCGCGAGGGGGTCGACGGGCATCCCGGCATCGAGATGGGCCTGGTCGAGCTGACCCGGGTCACCGGTGACCGGCGCTACCTGGCCCTGGCGGCCAGGATGCTGGACCTGCGGGGCCATGGGCTGCTCGGCGACGGGCGCTTCGGCGCGGCCTACTGGCAGGACCACCAGCCGGTCCGGGAGGCCGCGACCGTCGCCGGCCACGCCGTCCGGCAGCTCTACCTCGACTGCGGCGCCGTCGACGTGGCCGTCGAGCTCGGCGACGACGGCCTGCTCGACGCGGTCCAGCGCCGGTGGCGCGACCTGGTCCGCACCCGCACCTACCTGACCGGCGGGATGGGCAGCCGGCACCGTGACGAGTCCTTCGGCGACCCCTTCGAGCTGCCCCCCGACCGGGCGTACGCCGAGACCTGCGCCTCGATCGCCGGCGTCATGCTCGGCTGGCGGCTGCTGCTGGCCACCGGTGCGGCGGCCTACGGGGACGCCATCGAGCGGGCCATGTACAACGGCGTCCTGCCGGGCCTCTCGCTGGGCGGCACCCGGTTCTTCTACGTCAACCCGCTGCAGCGGCGGACCCGCCGCGCCGCCGAGCCGCCCGGCCAGGGCGCCCGCGCCTCCTGGTATCCCTGCGCCTGCTGCCCGCCCAACCTGATGCGGCTGCTGAGCTCCTGGCAGCAGTACCTGGCCAGCAGCGACGACACCGGCGTCCAGCTCCACCAGTACGCCTCGGCGGACCTCCAGGCCGACCTGGCCGGCGGGCCCGTCCGGCTGTCGGTCCGTACCGGCTATCCCTGGCAGGGCCGGGTCACGGTCCGGGTCGTGGAGGCGCCGTCCCATCCCTGGACCCTGTCGCTGCGGGTGCCGGGATGGTGCCGCTCGGGGACCCTCTCGGGACCGGGCGGGACCACGCCGCTGGTGGCCGGCCAGGGCACGGCCGAGCTGTCCCGGGCCTGGAAGGCGGGGGAGGAGGTCGTCCTCGAGCTGGACCTGGAGGTCCGCGTGGTCGAGCCCGATCCCCGGGTCGACGCCGTGCGCGGCTGCGTCGCCGTCGAGCGCGGCCCGCTCGTCTACTGCCTCGAGTCGGCCGACCTGCCGCCGGGGAGCGAGCTCGAGGAGCTGTGCTGGGACCCCCGGCGGGAGCCGGTCGCCGGGCCCCGCCCGGACATCGGCCCCGGCGTGGTCGGGATCACGGCTCCGGTGGTCCGCCGGCGGGCGACCGGCGCCGACGGGGCCGGCCTGACCGCCGGCGCGATCCCGTACTTCGCGTGGGCCAACCGCGGGGCGGCGGCGATGCGTGTGTGGATCCCCCGCTGACCGGTACGCCCGGGCGGGTCAGCCGCCGCCGGCCGCCGGCGCGGCGGTGGAGTCCCGGACGATCAGGACGGGCTTGAACACCTCGAGGCTCGGCTCGCGCACGGCATGCTGGTCGTGGGCCAGGGCGATCGCCCGGGCGACGGCGTGGCTGACGATCTCCGAGATCGGCATGCGCAGGGTGGTGAGCGCGGGCACCGTGTGGCTGGCGATCAGGATGTCGTCGTAGCCCACCACCGAGAGCTTGTCGGGCACGGTGGCGCCGAGGCTGTGGGCCGCGTGCAGCACGCCGACGGCGACCAGGTCGGTCGAGGTCGCCACGGCCGTCGGCGGCTCGGGCAGCTCGAGCAGGCGCCGCAGGGCGGCGTCGCCGCCGGCCAGGGTGTTGGGGCAGCGCTCGAGGTAGCCGGACGGGACCCCGTCGAACCGCTCCCGCATGAAGTCGGCGTAGGTGTCCTCCCGGACCCGGTAGTCGACCGGCAGCTCGGCGCTCACGAAGGCGATCCGCCGGTGCCCGAGGGACTCGAGGTGCTCGAGCCCGGCCCGGATCCCGGCCCGGTCGTCGGTGTCCGCCGTCGGGAACTCGATCGGGCTCGTCCCCTGCCACAGGGCCACCACGGGCACGCTCGAGTTGCGGAGGTCCGCGATCAGCTGCGGCTGCACCTGGAGGTCGCCGAGCAGGACGATGGCGTCGGTGTGCCGGGTCTCGAGCACCGAGGTCAGGGGGATCGCCTCGTCGAGGCGGCCGTGGACATGGCCGAGGACCACGTTGTACCCGTGGGCCATCGACTCGACCACCAGGGCCTCGATCGCCCCGGCGAAGAACGGGTCGCTGAAATCCCTGACCACGGCGCCGATCAGGTTCGTCGAGGCTCCGCGAAGCCCGCGGGCCAGGGGGTTCGGCCGGTAGCCGAGCCGGCGCGACGCCTGCAGGACCCGCTCCCGGGTCTGGGGGGCGATCGGCACGCTGGTCGGCACGCCGCTGAGGACCCGTGAGACCGTGCTCTGGGAGACCTCGGCCGCGGCCGCGATGTCGCGCATCGTCGCGACGGGACGCCGCTGGGTTGGCCCGGCCACGTCGTCCGGCTCCGGCCCGGGACCGTCGTTGCGAAGCGCCATGCGGTCAGGCTAGCACGAATACGATTGCACTCCGGCCGCCGAGTTCAGACGGAGGCGACGGCCTCGGGGTAGTGACGTCGCAGGATGGCCAGCCCGATGGCGGCCCGGCGGACCCGCTCGCGGGCCGAGGCCAGGGCCAGGCCGGCCAGGTGCTCGCCGGAGGGGTAGATGCCGGGGGCGTTGCGGACGGTGAACTTGAGGTGGATCGGGGCCGCGACCCGGACCAGGTCGGGGGCCTCGTAGTAGCGGACGGCGCCGCCGAAGTCGTCCGCGCCCTCGACGTAGACGTCCAGCGGCAGCTCGACGGCCTGGCGGATGGCGGCGATCTGGGCCAGCGTCAGGTCGATGGGCAGGTTGAGGGTGGTCGCGCCCAGGTCCTCGAGCAGCCGGGCCGTCGCCGGGTTGGTCACCGGCAGCGAGATCGAGATCTTGATCTCGAGGTCGGCGGGCAGGTCGCCGGCGCGCCTCATCTGGCCGAGCACCCAGAGCTGGCCGGTGTCGGCGACCAGGATGCTGCGCACGCCGAGCCGGCAGCCCCGCAGGACGTCCTCGACGGCGTAGGCGAGCTGGTCGGCGCCGCGCAGGCTGCCGGCCACGACCCGGCCGGCCGGGGCGGTGGCCTGGACGCCGATGTCCCAGGCGGCCCGCGGGCCGACGAACAGGCAGACCTCGACGGCGTGCTCGCGGCCGAGGGCGACCATCTCGGCGATGTCGTCGTCGGTGAGGAGCATCATCCCGCTGCCCTGGCTGATCCGGTGGACCCGCAGCTCGCGTTCGGCGGCGGCGTCGAGCACGGCCCGGAACGGCTCGGGGCCCTCGACCGAGGGGATCTCGACCCGGTACTGGGCGCCGTCGCGGAACCGCCTGGCCGAGGAGGGCAGCTCGCCGAGGTCGCGGTCGGGCAGGCCCAGCCCGGCCAGGTGCCGGCGGGCCTCGGCCATCGGTTCGGCTGGCATGGGGGAAGCCTGACAGCTATCAGATGAGTCGACAAGCAATCCGTCTGCTGTGACCCCTATCGGTACGTTCTCCGCCGGGAACGCGCAGAACTCATCTGATGAGTCATTGCCTTCCATCTGGATGTGCCGCATGCTTCGCTTGTGGAAACCGACACGACCAGCGTCACGGACGCCATCGTCCGGCGGCTGGAGGACCTCGTGCTCGGCGAGCTGGAGCCGGGGGCCGAGCTCCCGTCCGAGCCCGAGCTCGCGGCGCAGTTCCAGGTGAGCCGGCTGACCGTCCGCGAGGCGGTCAGGTCGCTGCAGGCCCGCGGCCTGGTCGAGACCCGTCACGGTCGCCGCGCGGTGGTCGCCCATCCCAACGCCGCCCCGATCGGCGGCTTCTTCACCGCCGCGGTGCGGCGCGACCCGCGCCAGCTGCTCGACCTGCTGGAGGTGCGCCGGGCCCTTGAGGTGCACATCGCCTCGCTGGCCGCCGCCCAGTCGAGCCGCGGCGCGGTCGCCACCATGGAGCTGGCGCTGACCGCCATGCGCGAAGCCGCCGACGACCCGGTGGCCCTCCACGAGGCCGACATCGGGTTCCACGCCAGCCTCGCCTCGGGCGCCGGCAACCAGCTGCTCCGTTTTCTGATCGAGGCGATGGAGGAGCCGCTGCGGGCCAGCCGGATGCGCAGCATGCGCGGCCACCTCGCTCGCGGCGGCACGGTCGAGGACGTGATCGAGCAGCATGCGCGGATCCTCGACCGGGTCAAGGCCCGCGACGAGAAGGGGGCGGCCACCGCGATGCTGGCCCATCTGGAGCAGACGGCCCGGGACCTCCGGGCGGCGTTCACGCTCACCGGCCTGCAGCTCGGGCCGGAGCCGGCGGCCGGCGAGCCCGGTCAGGAAGCGACGGCGTGACGGAGGCGCGATGAAGGTCGTCGGGGTCGAGACGGTGGTGGTCGGCACGCCGTGGCGGGAGCTGACCTTCGTGGAGCTGCTCACCGACGACGGGCTCCGGGGCACCGGCGAGGCCCGGATGGTCAACAAGACCGACACGCTGGTGGCCTGCATCGACGAGCTGGCGCGCCGGTACGTGGTCGGGATGGACCCGTTCGACCTGGAGCGGCTGGCCTGGCAGGTCCAATGGGCCGAGTACGGCCGCGCCGGCGAGGTCACCCAGACGGCCCTGGCCGTGCTCGACGTCGCCTGCCACGACCTCATCGGCCAGGTCACCGGGGAGCCGGTGTGGCGGCTGCTGGGCGGCCGCTTCCGGGACCGGGTGCCCGCCTACGCCAACGGCTGGTACCAGGGCGACCGCGACCCGGCGGTCGTGGCCCGGCTCGCCGGGGCGGTGGTGGCCCGCGGCTACCGCGGGCTGAAGATCGACCCCTTCGGCGCCGCCACGGCCGAGCTCGGCCAGGCCGAGCTGGGCCTCGCGGTCGACATCCTGGCCGCCGTCCGCGACGCCGTCGGGCCCGCGACCGAGCTGATGGTGGAGATGCACGGCCGCTTCACCGCCGCCACCGCCGTCCGGGTGGCCCGCGCCCTGGAGCCGTACGACCCGGCCTGGATCGAGGAGCCGGTGCCGCCCTACAACCCGGCCGGGCTCCGCCAGGTCCGCGCCGGGACCTGGCTGCCGCTGGCCACCGGCGAGCGCGTGCACGTCCTGCCGGAGTTCCGCGAGCTGTTCGAGGGCGGCCTGGTCGACGTCGTCCAGGCCGACCTCACCCACTTCGGCGGCCTCTCCGGGCTGCGGAAGCTGGCCGGCTGGGCCGACGCCTACGACCTGCTGCTGGCCCCCCACAACGTCTGCGGGCCCGTCGGCACCGCCGCCAACGTGCACTTCGCGGTGGCCACCGGCAACTACAAGGTCCTCGAGCACTTCAACGACTTCGCCGACCCCTGGGTCGGCGAGCTGGTCGACGGCGCCCCGCGGGTCGACCCGGTCGACGGGTGCTTCGCGCTGCCGACGGCGCCGGGGCTCGGGGTGCGGCTCAACCGCGAGGCGGCCGGCCGCCACCCCCGAACCGGCGTCCATTTCAACCTGGTCAGGGAGGGGTGGGAGCGACGTGACGCCCGGACGCACGGAACACCGCCGCCGGCTCGGACAGCACCCGCTTGACCACCACTCCGGCGGCCCCCCGGACGGCCGCGTCGGGGCCAAGGCGGGAGGCGAGCAGCCGCACCGGGGACCACCGGTGGGTGATCGCCCGCTCCGACAGCTCCTCCAGCAGCGGCCCCCTGAGCCACGGCTCGAGGGCGGCGTAGAGGCCGCCGAGGACCACCGTGCTCGGGTCGACGACGTTGACCGTGGCCGAGAGCCCGATCCCCAGCGCCCGGCCGGCCGCCTCGACCGCCCGCAGGGTGCCCGGGTCGCCGGCGCGGGCCCTGGCCAGCAGCTCGGCCACCGACCCGCCGGGCTGCCCGATGCTGGTGCCGACGGCCCCGGTCAGCCCGGCGGCGCGCAGGATGGCCTCCTGGCCGGCGACCTGCTCGAGGCAGCCGCGAGCGCCGCAGCGGCAGCGCGGCCCGTCGGGCTGCACGACCACATGGCCGATCTCGCCGGCGAAGCCCCTGACCCCCCGGAACAGCTCCTCGGAGAGGACCACCCCGCCGCCGACGCCGATCTCACCGGAGACATGGATGAAGTCGGCCAGGTCGTGGTGGCCGCCGAACCACAGCTCGCCGAGCGCGGCCAGGTTGGCCTCGTTGTCGACCACCACCGCAAGGTCGAGGCCGGCCAGGCGGTCGGCCAGGATGGCGGCCACGGGCACGTCCACCCAGCCGAGGTTCGGGGCCAGCCGGAGCAGCCCCTGGTCGGTCTCGACCGGCCCGGGCACGGCAACGGCCAGCCCGGCGACGGTGAGCCGGGCGGCCTCGGCCCGGGCGACGGCGGTCCGGATCATGCGGACGGCCCGGCCGAGCACCTTGGCCGGGGACTGCGCCCGGTTGTCCCGTGGCCGGGTCCGGAGATAGCGGACCTCGCCGGTGAGGTCGGCCAGGCACACGGCGATGTAGTCGACGTTGATCTCCAGCCCGATCCCGGCGTAGCCGCTGGGGTCGAGCGTGAGGGCGCTGCCAGGGCGGCCGATCTCGCCCCGGGCCTCGGGGCCCAGCTCGACCACCAGTCGGGCCCTGACCAGGTCGTCGACCAGGCTGGAGACGGTCGTCTTGGTGAGGCCGGTGGCCGCGGCGATGCGGGCCCGGGTGACCGGGTCGCCGGCCGCGATGTGCTGGAGCACCAGGGCCAGGTTGTGCTCGCGGAGGAGATCCTGCCTGGCCGGCGACCGCCCCGTCCGCAACGGGCCCCTCCCTTGGTTGTCCTGTGCCCGGAGCCCACTCTACAGAGCAAGCATTGACATGGAAATGCCGCCACCTTAGTTTGGCCACTGGACGGACAAACCTCGGATTCCCCCGCAATCCGAAGCAGGAGGTTGGGGTTCGCATGGTCGGCGAGCACGGTGAGCTCGGGATCGGGATGGTCGGCTACGCCTTCATGGGCCGGGCCCACTCCCAGGCCTGGCGCACCGTCGGCCGCTTCTTCGACCTCCCCTTCACCCCGCGCATGGCCGCCATCTGCGGCCGGGACCGCAGCCGGGTCGCGGCGGCGGCCGACCGGCTCGGCTGGGCGGCCACCGAGACCGACTGGAAGCGGCTGGTCTCGCGGGACGACGTCGACCTGGTCGACGTCTGCACCCCCGGGTCCAGCCATGCCGAGATCTCGATCGCCGCCCTCGAGGCCGGCAAGCACGTCCTGTGCGAGAAGCCGCTGGCCAACACCGTCGAGGAGGCGCGGGCGATGGCCGCCGCCGCCGAGCGGGCCGCCGCCGGCGGCGTCCGGGCGATGGTGGGCTTCAACTTCCGCCGGGTGCCGGCGGTCGCCCTGGCCCGCGAGCTGGTCGCCGCCGGCCGGCTCGGCGCGCTCCGCCACGTCCGCGCCGCCTACCTGGGCAGCCACCTCCTCGACCCGGAGCTCCCCCTGGTCTGGCGGCTCCAGGCCGTCGAGGCGGGGTCGGGCGCGCTGGGCGACCTCGGCGCCCACGCCATCGACCTCGCCCAGTACCTGGCCGGGGACCGGATCGCCGGGGTCTCGGCACTGACCGAGACCTTCGTGCGGGAACGGCCCCTGGCCGACGGCAGCGGGGCCCGTGGGCCCGTCACCGTCGATGACGCTGCGCTGTTCATCGCCCGGTTCGCCGGCGGGGCCCTCGGCGGCTTCGAGGCGACCCGCTTCGCCACCGGCCACACCGAGGGCCTGCGGGTCGAGCTCAACGGCGAGCTGGGCAGCATCGTCTGGGAGCTCGGCGCCCTGAACCAGCTGCGCCTGTTCGACGCCACCGACGACCCGGCGACCCAGGGGTTCCGCACGGTCCAGGTCACCAGGTCCGGCCACCCGTACGCCGGGGCGTGGTGGCCGGACGGGCACACGATCGGCTACGAGCACACCTTCACCCACGAAGTGCGCGACCTCCTCCACGCGATCGCCGACGGTCGCGACCCGGTGCCGTCGTTCGCCGACGGGCTCCAGGTCCAGGAGGTGCTCGACGCGGTGCAACGCAGCGCCGCGTCGGGCGCCGGGTGGACGAGGGTCGGGCAATAGCCCCATGCCCAAGAGGGGCAGCGGAAAGGAGGGTCCATGCACACCACCGCCGCAAGGACTGGGATCCGGGGGAGGGCCGCGCGCGTCGGCGTGGCCGTCATGCTGGCGATCGCGACAGCCGGGCTGCTCGGGGTGAGCGCCACGGCGTCGTCGGCGGGACAACGTCCCACCATCACCAAGGCGTCGTTCGGCAGCCTGTCCGACGGCACCCCCGTCGACATCTACACCCTGACCAACTCCCGTGGCATGGAGGTGACGATCCTCACCTACGGCGGCATCCTGCAGTCGATCAAGGTGCCCGACCGCCATGGTCGCTTCGCCAACGTCACCCTCGGCTTCGACAACATCGCCGACTACCAGACCAAGAGCCCCTACTTCGGCTGCATCACCGGCCGCTACGCCAACCGCATCGCCAATGGCCAGTTCTCACTCAACGGCACGACGTACCAGCTGCCGATCAACAACCCGCCGAACAGCCTCCACGGCGGCACGGTCGGCTTCGACAAGCACGTATGGGCCGCCACCCCGCTGAAGGACCGGCACAGCGTCGGCCTGGAGCTCCGCTTCACCAGCCCGGACGGCGACCAGGGCTATCCGGGGACCCTCGCCAACAAGGTCACCTACACGCTCACCAACAAGAACGAGATCCGCATGGACTACCGGGCCAGGCTGGTGGGCCCGAGCGACCTGAAGACGGTCGTCAACCTGACCAACCACGCCTACTGGAACCTGGCCGGTGAGGGCTCGGGTGACATCAACGACCACGAGCTGCTGCTCAAGGCCAGCCACTACACGCCGGTCGACCCGACCCTGATCCCCACCGGGGCCATCGACCCGGTCGCCGGCACGCCGATGGACTTCACCCGCTCGACCCGGATCGGCAAGCGCATCCGTGACCCCTTCCCGCAGCTCGTCATCGGCCGCGGCTACGACCACAACTGGGTGCTCGACCGGCACGGCTCTGGGCTGGAGCTGGCGGCCCGGCTCAAGGACCCGCGCAGCGGGCGGGTGCTGGAGGTCCTCACCGACCAGCCCGGCATCCAGTTCTACTCCGGCAACTTCCTGGACGGGACGCTGTACGGGACCAGCCACCGCGCCTACCGCCAGGGCGACGGCCTCGCCCTGGAGACCCAGCACTACCCGGACTCCCCCAACCACCCGAACTTCCCGTCGACCGTGCTGGCACCGGGTCAGCTCTACCAGACCACCAGCGTCTACCGGTTCTCCACCGACTGAGCGGGCGCCGCCCGTTCCGAGGAGGGTTGCAATGTCCAAGGTCGATCCCGTCGTCGAAGAGGCCGTCGACACCCTCGGCCTCAACCGGATCACCCGGCGCCGGCTGCTTGGTGGCGTCGGCCTGACCAGCGCGTCGCTGGCCGCCTCGGCGCTGCTGGCCGCCTGCACCAACAACGACAACAGCAGCAGCGACTCGGCCGCGGCGGCCGGGGCCGGCGACTTCCCGTCGACCCCGAAGTGGAAGTTCGTGTTCGTCAACCACGTCACCACCAACCCGTTCTTCACGCCCACCCAGTACGGCGCCCAGGACGCCTGCGCGCTGCTCAACTGCGAGTTCCAGTGGACCGGGTCCAAGGACTCGATCGTG
>JASLIH010000537.1 GCA_030152105.1 Actinomycetes bacterium | reverse complement strand
CCCGCACCCCAGGGCACGAAGCTGTGGCCGATGTTGAATGGGCGCCCGATCGCCGTCTCCAGTCGCCGGGTGGCCGCCTGCTGGGCGGACGCCGGTCCCGAGTCGGCCCACGCCCCGGCCCCGAGCAGGGCCGGCGCGGCCGCCGGCTCGGGAGCCGGCGGGCTGGTCGCCTTGGCCGAGAGGGTGAGGGCGCCGACCAGGGCGAGCACCAGGCCGACGGCGGTGAGGCTGGTCCGGCGCCACGACCTGCCGGAGGGGGCCGGATGGTCGCCGCGGTCGTGACGGGCGGCGCGGACATGACGGGGACCGGGACGCATGCGATCGCCTCCGAAGCGCCGCCGGGAAGCGGGGCAATGTTCGGCGTGGGTGCTGGGGGGACGGCGAGCCTGGGGGGACTGCCGCAGAACAAGCTAAGAGCTATCAGGTCCCCGGTTATCCCGTCAAATCGGGCTTGTCGGCGGGGTGGGCTGGGGGCTGCGCTCCTCGGCGGCGGGCTGGCGCTCCAGCTCGACCACCCGCGGCTCGCCGTCGGGCCAGAGCCGGTCGTAGGCGGCCAGCAGCACCGGGGCGGAGTGCTCCCAGGCCAGCACCGAGCGCACCCGCTCCTGCCCGGCCCGGCCCATCTCCTGGAGGCGGGCGGGGTCGTCCAGCAGCTCGAGGATGCGGTTGGCCAGGTCGGCCTCGCGGTTGGGGGTGGCGAAGAGCGCCGCCGGGCCGGCCGAGACGCGGTTCTCGGTCAGGTCGTAGCCCACCACCGGGAGGCCGAAGTACAGGTACTCCATGATCTTGTTCATGGTGCTCTTGTCCGACCAGTCGTTGCGGGGGTCGGGGTCGACGCCGAGGTCGGCCGAGGACAGGATGCGGCAGAGGTCGTCGTCGCTGACCCGGCCGGTGAAGGTGCAGCGGTCGGCGACGCCGATCTCGTCGGCGTAGGCCTTGATGGTTGGCTGGTGGGGGCCGCCGCCGACGAGCACGCAGTGGATGTCGTCGCGGCCGTGCTCATCCCGCAGCAGCTTGACCGCCCGGATCAGGTGGTCGACCCCGTCCTGCTTGCAGATCTCGCCGAGGTAGGCGATCAGGTGACGGCGGCCGTTGCGCCAGGCCGGGTCGGGCGGGTAGACGGTGAGGCGCTCCAGGTCGGGGCCGGAGCGGACCACGTAGACGTCGCCAGGGGCCTTGCCGCCGCGCTCGACGGCGATCCGCTTGTGGCTCTCGTTGGTGGTCACGACCAGGTCGGCCGCCTGGAACGTCTTGCGCTCCAGGTAGCGCAGAGCCGCTAGCGCGGGCCCACCCGGGGAGCCGAACTTGACCTGGAACATCTCCGGGGAGAGGTCGTGGTGGTCGAACAGGAAGCGCCGGCCCAGCCGCTTCCAGAACCGTCCCAGCGGCCAGTAGGTCTCGGGCGGGTTGCAGACGTGGAGCACGTCGAAGCCACGACCGGTCACGGCCACCCGGACCGACTTCATCGCCGTCCGCACGAAGCACCAGAGGAACTCGGCCACGAACCCGACTGTCCCCTGGGCGTCCACCGGCAGGCCGTACCGGTAGATGTGCACGTCCTCCAGCACCTCGAAGGAGCGGTTGAAACCCTTGGCCTTGGGGCAGATGACGCTCACCCGATAGCCGGCCCTGGCCAGGGTCGTGGCCTCCAGCCACACCCGGCGGTCGAACGGGACGGGCAGGTTCTGGACGACGATCAGGACCCGGCGGGGCCTACCAGCAGATGCCATCGTAGCCGTCCCCATCGCTGCGCCGGTCGACCACCCGGACCAGGTCGACGATCCGCTGCCCGGGCCGGGGCCGCTCGGCCACCTCCCGGAACACTGGGTCGCGGTTGCCGATCACCACGGTGCGGGCACGGTCGAGGACCTCGTCGACGCTGGCCACCATCAGGTCGGAGATGTGCGGGATCTGGTCGAGGATGTAGCTCTTGTTGGCCCCCACCAGCTTGGCCAGGTTGACGTTGGCGTCGTAGATGCAGACGTCGTAGCCCTTGCCGATCAGCCGCTCCACGACCTCGACCATCGGGCTCTCGCGCAGGTCGTCGGTCCCCGCCTTGAAGGCGAGGCCGAGCACGCCGACCTGGCGCGCGCCGGCGTCGGCCACCAGCTGGAACGCTCGGTCGAGCTGCTGGGCGTTGCTCGGCAGGATCGCGTTCAGCACCGGCAGGTCGAGATCCAGGTTGCGGCCCTGGTAGCGCAGCGCCCGGACGTCCTTGGGCAGGCAGGATCCCCCGAAGGCGAAGCCAGGACGCAGGTAGACCGGGGACAGGTTCAGCTTGGTGTCGGCGCACAGGATGTCCATGACGCGGTGGCCGTCGAGGCCCTGAGCCTTCGCGAGGCTCCCGATCTCGTTGGCGAAGGTGACCTTGAGCGCGTGCCAGGCGTTGTCCGCGTACTTGACCATCTCGGCCAGCTCCAGGTCGGCCTGGATCAGTGGCGCCCCCGGCCGAGCCGCCACCTGGGCGACCAGGTCGTGGACCTCCTCATCGAGGGCGCCGACGACGACCTTGGGCGGCTCGTAGTAGTCGGCGACGGCCGTGCCCTCACGCAGGAACTCGGGGTGCACGCCGACCGCGACCGGCCGGCCGGCGGCGCGTTCCAGGTCGGGCAGCAGGATCTGGCGGGTCGTGCCGGGCAGCACCGTGCTGCGCACCACCACCACGATGGGTGATTGGCGTCGACGGATGGCCTGCCCGATGTCGTCAGCCACCCGTCGCAGGTAGGCGAGGTCGAGGCTGCCATTGGCCTTGCTGGGCGTGCCGACGCAGACGAAGGCGAGGTCGGTGCTGGCGACCGCCTCGTCGCAGTCGGTGGTGGCCTCCAGGCGGCCGGCCGTCACCCCCTCCCGGATGAGGTCGCCGAGGCCCGCCTCGACCACGGGCGCGCGACCCTGGTTCAGCAGGTCGACCTTGACCGGGTTGTTGTCGACCCCGACCACAGTGTGGCCGTCGGCGGCGAGACAGGCGGCCGAGACGGCGCCGACGTAGCCGAGGCCGAACACGCTGATCTTCATGGTGTGCTCCCAGGGTCGAGCTGCAGGACGGTGCGCAGGGCCTGGCCGCCGCCAAGTCGGCCGGTACCGAGCAGCGTCACCGCGGGGACGCGCTCGTCGAACGCCGGCGAGTACCACCCGGCCGGCGGATCGGCCTGCCCTTCCAGGCGCGACCAGGTCAGCTCGGCGGGAAGGCTCAGCGTGGCGCGCCGTCGGCCGTGCTCGCCCCGCCACTCCAGGACGGCCTGGTCGCCCTCCAGTGCGCAGGCCACCGCGGGCCCGAGGTGGAAGGCCAGCCGGCAGTCGTGCGCGCCGCGGGTGTCGAGCCGGTCCTCGATGACCAGCCGGCGCGCCGGCCGCTCCAGGCGGACGCTGCGGCGATGGGTGGCGGGCGGGCGGAGGCGCCGGTAGCCGCGGTGGGCGGCCCGCCACTCGGCCACCGGGCCGCCGTCCAGGCCGGTGGCCTGCTCCAGCTCGGCCCGCGCCTGTCGTGTCCACAGGTGGGGGCCGGCCGCCACCGACTGGTCGACCCCGCCGACCTCGAGGGTGTTGTGGGCCACCGTGGAGCGGAAATAGGCACGCCACACCGGTTCCGCGCCGTAGCAGTAGGTGCCCGGGTCGGCGAGGAGGTCGACTCCGCCGACCCGCACCTCGACGGCGAGGGCGTCGGCGTGGGCGTGGGCGGCGATCGACAGGTACCCGTGCGGGCCGTGGTCGGCCCGGCACCACAGCTCGTCGGGCCGGCCCTCCTGGTCGCGAAGCAGGACCACGCCGGCGTCGGCGAACAGCGACGGCCGGCGCTCCGGCCGGGCGCCGCCGGAGAGCGGCCGGGTGGCGAACCGGCTCCAGATGGCGGAGCGCACGTCGCTCCCTGGCGCCGCCGGCCACCATGGGGCCGCTCCGAACAGGGCCGCGCCGGTGGCCAGTAGCGACGCCCAGCGGTCGTAGCTCGGCCCGTCCAGCAGTAGGCCGTGGCCGTCGTCGGCGTCGCCCTGGCGGGGTGGGCGCAGGCGCACGTCGACGACGGCGGCCAGGGCGTCGGTCATGCGCCGCAGGGTGTCCCAGACCTGGCCGCCGAGCGGGTGGCCGGCCAGCTTTCCCTCGAGCGCGGCGGCCAGTCCCAGCTCGAGCACGAAGCCGTGGTACTCGGTGGCCAGCTCGCGGTTCAGGCCGTCGGAAAATGTCTGCTTGGCCAGCTCGCGCCGGAGTACGGTGGCGGCCGTCTCGCGCCAGGCGGCGCTCTCCGGGAACCAGGGGAACGCGCAGCTCGCGGCGAACTGCCCGGCCATCTCGGCCAGGATGTGGTTGTTGGCCGACGACCCGTGGCTTGGCAGCCGTGCGAGCCACTCCTGGTGGTGGTGGAGCTGCTGGAGGAAGGCACGGTTGCCCTCGAACAGCGGCCCGGCCCCGGTCCAGCCGTGCAGCAGCCGGCGGATCCACACCCAGGACAGTAGCCGCACGCCGAGCTCGATCCCGCTGGTCCAGTGGATGCCGGACAGGAACGGGTTCGCCGCCCACCAGGAGCGCAGCTGGGTGGCGACGGCGTTCGCGTACCGCTCCTCGCCGGTGAGGTGGTAGGCGGCCGCCAGCATGGTGAGGTGCTGGTGGCGGGACGGCTCCCACACGTACTTGACGTTCCCGACGGCAGCGCGGTCGCGGTGGTCGATGTCGAAGCAGTAGGTCCGGTCCGGCGCCCGCCGGCCGGTGCTTGGGTCCAGGAACCAGTCCGGCGCTGGAGCCATGTCGTCGCGTTCGCGGGCGAACACCGGCCAGCGTCCGCCGAGGAGTCCCTCGGCGGCCTCCTTGAGGCGGACACGGGCGTCCTCGGGGACGTCCTCGGCGGCGTCCGGGAGCAGGGCGGCGAAGGGCGGGCAGGCGGCCGGCACGTCGGCCGGGTCGGCCGCGGCGTCGGTCACCTGTCGCGCTCGCCAGCGGCGCTTGGTCAGCTCGTCGCGGGCCCGCCCTGCCATCTCCGCCGGCGACATGCTGGCCAGTCGCCGGGCATACCATCCGAGGTTCACTCCGCCGCGCCTCCATCGGCCCCAGGGCCGGCCTCCTGCTCGGGGGCGTCCGCGTCCGCCACGGTCTCCAGGCGGCGGCTGGCCAGGCTGCGCCGGGCCGCGAAGGTCGCCCGGGTCGTGGCCACCAGCGACGCCAGCGGGATCGGCATGGGCCGGGCCTCGGCGACGGCGCGCACGAAGGCGTCCAGTTCCCGCTTCTGGCCCTTGTCGACGCCGGTCCGGGAGCGGCGGACCTGGCGGCGGCCACCGCGCCACAGCTCGGTGCGCTGGAAGTTGTGCAGCCTGGCCACCTGCCCGTCCCCGGTGACCTGGAGCTGCTCCTTGGGCGCCCGTGGGTCGCCCGAGGTCTGATAGGCGATGGTGGCGACCGACCCGTCCGGGTACAGCAGCGTGCTCGCGGTGTCGTCCGGGTCGCCGGTGGCGGCGGCGAACACGGCGACCGGGTCCTGGTCGAGCCACCAGGAGATGGTGTCCACGAAATGGCATCCCTCCCCCACCAGGCGCGAGCCTTCCTCGGGTTGGGCGTACCAGCTGCCAGCCTCCAGCCGTCCCGCGTTGACGTCGTAGCGGACCTGCACCGGCCCACTCCGCGTCCCGAAGGCCGCCTTGAGGTCGGCCAGCAGCGGCGCGAAGCGACGGTTGAACCCGACCATGAGGCGGTCGTTGCCGCTGTCGGTGACCGCCGCCACGATCGCCTCGAGCTGGTCCGGGTCGACCGCCAGAGGCTTCTCGACGAACACCGCCTTGCCGGCCCTCAGGGCCTCGCAGACCATCGCCGCGTGGGCGTGGTGGCGGGTGGCGATCAGCACGGCGTCGACCGCCTCGTCGGCGAGCAGGCCCCGATGGTCGGTCGAGCAGCGCTCGAAGCCGAACTTGCGCCGCGCGTTGGTCGCCGACAGCCCGGTGGCGGTCGCCACCTCGACCAGCCGCACGTCGGCCCGGTCGCGCAGGTGGGGCAGGAGCATGCTGGTTGCGTAGTTGCCGGCCCCGATCACGCCGAGCCGCACCACCGGCCGGGCGCCGGGCTGGCGGATGGGGCGGGTGGATGGCGCGGCGGTGCCCAGCCGGCGTTGCGCCGACCCGTTGGCGGAGTAGCGGAACAGCATGCCGACGCCGCCCTGCTCGCCGTTCTGGATGCGCTCGTAGGCGGCGACCGCCTCGTCGAACGGCAGCACCGCGGAGACCAGCGGGTCGAGGTTGAGCCGACCCTCGGCCACCAGGTCGAGGAAGCAGGCCATGTTGCGCCGCTCGGTCCAGCGGACATACCCGATCGGGTAGTCGACCCCGCCCTCCTCGTAGGTCGGGTCGTAGCGTCCTGGGCCGTACGAGCGCGAGAAGCGGACGTCCAGTTCCTTGGCGTAGTACTCGGTCCACGGCAGGTCGAGGCGGCATTTGCCGATGTCGACGACCCGGGCCCGGTCGCGAGCCAGCTCGGCGGCGAGCTCGACCGGCTGGTTGGTGTCACCGCCGGCGGTGAGGAAGATGTAGTCGGCTCCGGCGCCGCCGGTGAGGTCGGCGAGCGTCTCGAGCACCGTGCCGCGGGTGTCCGGGTCGGGGGGGCGGCAGGCGGCCGCGCCGCTCTGTTCCGCCAGCCGGCACCGCTCGGGCGACGGGTCCAGACCGACCACGTTGACCCCGGCCGCCCGGAGAATCTGCACCAGCAGCTGCCCGACCAGGCCGAGCCCAATGACGCAGGCGGTCTCCCCCAGCCGCGCCTCGGACTGCCGGTAGCCCTGCATGGCGATGGCGCCGACGGTGGTGAACGCGGCGTGCTCTCCGGCGACCCCCTCGGGCAGGGGAACGCACAGATTGCGTGGGACCCAGTTGTACTCGGCATGGAGGGCGTAGCTGTTGCCGGCGCAGGCGACCTGCTGCCCGATGGTGAGGTCCTCCACCCCGGCGCCGACCTCGACGACCTCGCCGCACAGCGAGTAGCCGAGCGGCGTGTAGGAGTCGAGTCGGTCGCCGACCTTCCGATAGGTGGCCCGTAGGCCCTGCTGGGACACCGACTGCATGACCTTCTTCACCTGGTCGGGCCGGGCGCGCGCCTTGCCGATCAGCGACAGCTTGCTCTCGCCGATCTTCATCATCTCGGTGCCGGTGGAGATGAGCGAGAACTGGGTGCGCACCAGCACACCACCCGGGCGCGCGGCCGGCACGGGGACGTCGAGCAGGGCCAGCTCGCCGGACTTGTAGTTCTGGGCGATCTGTTTCATCAGTCCCGGCCCTGCTGCCGGTACCAGACCTCGAGGGTCAGCAGCTGCCAGATCTCCTTGGACCGGTCGGCGGCGCCGCGGCGGTCGTCGTCGATCATCGTCCGTACCATCTGCTTGTCGACCAGACCGGAGGTCACCAGGGTTCCTCCAGCCACCAGGTCCTCCACCATGTCGACGAGGTCGCGCCGGATCCAGGCTCGCAGGGGCGCGCTGAACAGCCCCTTGGGGCGGTACACGATCTCCTTGGGCAGCCACGCCTCGGCGGCCTGCTTGAGGATCGCCTTGCGCTCCCGGCCGACGATCTTGGCGCTGCCGGGGATGGCGAACGCGGCCGCGGCCACCTCCTTGTCCACATACGGGACGCGGACCTCGGTGGAGGCGGCCATGCTGGCCCGGTCGGTGTAGGCGAGGTTGAGCCCGGCGAGGAACATGCGCGTGTCGGTGTAGCACATCCGGTTGACCTGGTCGTCGGCCGGTCCCTCCGCGTAGACGGACGCGTGCTCGTCGACGAGCTGGTCGACCCGGGGCCACAGCTCGGGATCGAGCAGCTCGTGCAGATCGGGGACGTCGTAGTGGGTGTAGCTGCGCCGGAATGCCGCCTCCTCGGGCAGGTCGGCAAAGGCGATGAAGCGCTTGGCCCAGCGTGCCGCCCGATAGCCGCGGCGCCGGCCGGCCACCGGCAGCCGGTTGACCATCGGCGCGACTGCATGGTGTCGCAGGACGCCGGGCAGGCGCCGGTACTTGGAGGCCAGCAGGCAGGCGTAGTGCTTGCGGTAGCCGCCGAACAGCTCGTCTGCGCCCATGCCGGACAGCAGCACCTTCACGCCGGCGTCCCGGGCGGCCAGGCAGATCAGGTAGGCGTTGATGGCTGCCGCGTCGCCGATCGGCTCGTCCAGGGTATGGACCATCCGCGGAAGCAGATCGGCCACGTCAGGGGCGATCTCAACCTCATGCAGCCGCAGGCCGTGCTGGCCGGCCAGCTTGCGGGCATAGGAGAGGTCGTCCGGCATCGCCTCCAACCGCCGGTCCTCCTGACGGAACGAGATCGTGTAGCAGTCGATGTCGCGGTTCTGGCGAGCGGCCAGGACGGTGAGCAGGCTGGAGTCGAGCCCGCCGGACAGGAAGGTGGAGATCGGCACGTCGGCGACCAGGTGCGCGGCGACAGAGTCCTCCAGAACCCGGCGCAGCTCCTCGACCCCGACCTGCCGGCCGGACGGTTCGGCCAGCTCGGCGCGAGGGTCGAAGAACCGCTCCAGTCGCTGGTGGCCATCCGGGCCGACCTGGAGCCAGCTGCCTGCCGGGAGCTTGTGGACACCCTGGTAGACGCAGTGGTCCTCGGGGATCCAGTAGTACATCAGCGAGGCGACGATGGCGGTGTGGTCGATCGGTGGACTGTCGCCCAGCAGCGGCCGGAGCCCCTTCAGCTCCGAGGCGAAGGCGACGCCGCCGTCCCGCGCCGTGTAGAACAGCGGCTTGATACCGAAGTGGTCACGGGCCAGGGTGAGCGTCCCCTGGTGCTCGTCGAACAGCGCGAAGGCGAACATGCCGCGCAGGCGGCGCAGGCTGGCCGGCCCCCAGCGGCGCCACGCCTCCAGCAGCACCTCGGTGTCGGAGTCGGTGCGGAAGCTGGTGCCGGCGGTGCGCAGCTCAGACCGGAGCTCCCGATAGTTGTAGATCTCGCCGCAGAACACCAGCACCAGTCCGTCCTTGACGAACGGCTGGTTGGCCGCGGCCGACAGGTCGATGATGGACAGACGCCGGTGCCCGAGCCGAACCCGGTGGGCATCGTCAGGGCTGTTCCAGGTGCCGGTCGCGTCCGGCCCCCGGTGCGCGATGGCCTCCGACATCGCGGCGATGCATCGGTCGTCCACCGCGGCGACGTTGTAGGCGCCGAGGATCCCGCACACAGAAAGGCCCCCTCTACCGTCTCCGGACCGGTGAGAGGCCGGAGCTCCAAAGCCGTCGTGGGAGTGCGCCGCGGAATTGCCAGCGCACTTGCATTATCTGGGTTGCGACGGCAGGAAAAGAGGACTACCTGTATGAATCGAAGATACGGCATCTGGAGGTTGCGCAAATGCGTTGGCCGTGACTCAGGTTCGCGGCAGACCTTCGACCGGCCGCTCGACCATTCCCTGGGCGTCCATCGCCCGGTTGGCGAGCGCGTCGGCGTGCCGGTTGCGCTCCCGAGGCACATGCTCCCAGATCACCCGCTCGAACTGGCCGACCAGTCGGCGGGTCTCGGTCCACAGCTCCCGGAGAGCCGCGTTCCGCACCTTCCACCGGCCGTTCTGCTGGTTGACGACCAGCAGCGAGTCGGCCCGGACCCGCACCCGCCGCGCGCCCAGTGCCAGGGCCTGCTCCAGGCCGGCGATGGCGCCGCGATACTCGGCCACGTTGTTGGTCGCCCAGCCGATGCCCTCCGCCAACTGGGCCAGGACCTCGCCGCCGGGGGTCGTGACGACCACACCGAAGCCGGCCGGGCCCGGGTTGCCCCGCGCCCCGCCGTCGGTCCAGACGACCACCTCGTCGGGATTCACTCGACCACCAGGATGCGGCGGCAGTTCTCGCACCGTTTGACCGCCTCGGATGGCAGCTTGCGGACCGCGGCCAGCTCGACCGGGGAGATCGACACCCGGCAGCCCTGGCAGGTGTCGCCGGCCAGGGCGGCGACACCCACGCCGCCCTGGCGGCGGCGGATCTGGTCATAGAGCGCCCGCAGCTCCCTGCCGACCCGGGGCGCGACCGCACCCGCGGCCGCCTCCTCGGTCGCGAGGTCCCGGTCGATCTCGACAAGGATGGCGTCGCGCGCCCGGGTGACCTCGCCCTGCTCCGTGGTGATCGTCTCGCGCCGCCCGTCCAGCTCGACCAGCTCGGCCTCGAGGGTCTCCCGCTGCTCCATCAGCTCCAGCAGGTCGTCCTCCACCGCGACCTGGCGCCGCTTGAGCGAGGCGACCTCCTCCTGGATGGCTGTCAGCTCCTTGGGGCTGGTCACCTTGCCGGAGGCCGCCCGGTCCTCCTCGCTGCGGGCCTTGCGGGTGACCATGTCGATCTCGTCCTCGAGCCGCGTCTGGTCCCGCTGGAGGGTGGCGAGGCTGCCGCGGCGCTCCGCGGCGAGCTGGTCGATGGCGGCCAGGCCACTGGCCAGCTCGGCGAGCCGCGCGTCCTCCGGCAGCGAGCCGCGCCTGGCCCTGAGGCGGTCGGCGGCCGAGTCGTGGCGCTGCAGCTCCAGCAGCGCGCGCTGGTCTTCCAGGGGTGCGTCCAAACAGTCCTCGCAGCGATTGTCGTGAGCGTTGCCCCTACCCTACCGCGCCGAGCATGACGCATGGACGGCGCACAGAGCGGAGTCCACCGATACAATTGCCGGACAGGGGCGAGCCGAAGATGCAGGGGGAGCGTTGGACGGCCCATCAAAGGAATGGCAGGAGGGGCCGAGCCTCGTCGAGTCCGTTCGGCGCTACCGATGGCTCGTAGTCGTTGCCGTGCTGATCGGCACGATTGCGGCCTACGCATGGTCGTCGCAGCAGCCGGTCCGCTACGAGGGCGTCGTCAAGCTGTACCTGGACACAGAGGGGGACCAGACCGACCCCGGCCGGATCGTCCGGAGCCAGGCGGATTACCTGACCTCGACGGGGGTCCTGAACCGGACCGTCGAGCTCATCGGTGGCCGGTTGACCCGAAAGGAGCTGAGCAAGCGGCTGACGGTCGAGCCGGCGCGGGACGCCGACCTGATCACGATCCGGGCTCTGGACGCCACGCCGGAACGGGCTGCCAGTCTGGCGGACACGGTGGTGCGCGCCTACCGGCTGGTCGTAGCCGAGCAGACTGCAGCCAGTGCCAAGCAGCAGATCGACGCCATATCTCTTCGGCAGCGGCAGCTCGAGAAAGAGATCGCCGCACTCAAGAAGGAGCTCGCGGCCCAACCCGGGAACCCGAGGCTGCAGGCCAACCAGGTGGCCAAGGAGAAGGAGCTGGCCGCGCTCGCCGACCAGAGCGTGGCGGCCAGCAGCGCCGCCAGCCGGGCGAGGAATAGAGTCGATACGCTGCGGGACAACGCCGCCGTCCCCGACGAGCCGGCGCAGCCCAAACCAATGCGGACCGCCGCCGTCGGAGCGCTGCTGGCGCTGGTCGTCGCGGCCGGGCTGGCGTGGTGGCTGAACGGACGGCGGGTGACCTCCGGGCGCGCCTGGCCTACGCCGTCTACGCCGGGGGGCAACGACGAGGAGCGGGACGAGCTGAGCCAGACGGGGACCTTCCGACTGGCGGCACGCCGCCCAGACGGGCTGATGCGGTCGTCGAACGGCACGCCGGCCGGCAACGGGGCTGGGTCTGTGAGCGGGATCGCCGACTTCGACCACATCGCCACCTCGGTCCAGGACCTGTTCCGGTTCCTCGAGGGCCCACCCCAGCACCTCTATGAGGAGAATCTGCCGCAGCTGGCGGCGGAGCAGATCGTCCATGGGTTCCAGGTCGACCTGGCCGTCGTCCTGCTCAGGAACGGCGAGCAGTTCCGCACGATGGGAGCCGTCGGCCTCCGGGCGACCAGCGTAGGCACCGTCGACCAGGGGGTCCGCAACCTCATCGAGGAGGCGGCGCGCAGCGGGCCGAGGCTGCTCGACCTCGACGAGCTGCGCCAGCTGGCCGGTACCGGCCTGGCCAGCGATCAGGTGGACTCGTTCGCCCTGGTGCCGCTGGTCCGCGACGAGGTCGACTTCGGCGTGCTCCTGGCTGGCCGGCGTGGCGGCGACGAGCAGGTCACACCGCTGAGCGATCGCGAGGTCGAGGAGATCACGACGTGCATCCGGGACATGATCCCGCATCTGTGGGCGTGGCTGCTGCTGCGCAGCCTCAAGCTGCGCCTGGGGACTATGCGATGAGCCGGCGCCCGAGGCGTGTCCAGGCCCTCGAGGGAGCGGCATAGGTGCTCCCTCTGCAACCGCAGCGACCGCACGGGCGTCCATTCCAGATCCTGGCCGTCGGCGCCCATGCCGATGACATCGAGATCGGCTGTGGCGGGACCGTGATCCAGCTGGCCACTGGCGGGTTCCCCGTGCACGTCACCTGGGTCGTCCTGGCGGCCGCGGGGGTCCGGGAGAACGAGGCGGCCGGCAGCGCCGCCGCCTTCCTCAAGGACGTCGAGCAGTCGACGGTCGTGCTGAAGAGGTTCCGGGACGGGTTCTTTCCCTGGACCGGGGCCGAGATCAAGGAGGTCTTCGAGTCGCTCAAGGGTGAGGTTGCTCCTGATCTCATCCTCACCCCGCGCCGCGACGACGCCCACCAGGACCATCGCCTGGTCGCCGAGCTCACCTGGAACACCTTCCGCGACCATCTCGTGCTGGAGTACGAGATCCCCAAGTACGACGGTGACCTGGGCAACCCAAACCTGTTCGTGCCCATGCCGGCGGCGGTCTGCGAGCGGAAGATCGAGCTTCTGCTGGACGGGTTCCCCAGCCAGCGCGAGCGCCGCTGGTTCACGCCCGACACATTCTGGGCGTTACTGCGCCTGCGAGGGATCGAGTCGAACGCGCCCTCGGGGTTCGCGGAGGCGTTTCACTGCCGCAAGGCGACCCTGGGGCTAGAGCTGACCCAGCCCAGCGGTCAGTAGGCGCCCTTGCGTTCGATGACCGTCGACATGGTCTTCAGAATGATGTAGAGGTCGAACGCCAGCGACCAGTTCTCGATGTAGAACGCGTCGAGGCGGACGGCCTGCTCGGGCGCCACGTCGCTGCGGCCGTTGATCTGCCACCAGCCGGTCATGCCGGCCGGCACCTCATGGCGGGGTCCGAGGAGCTCGATGTTCGCGGCCACCTGCTCGGTGGGGAGCGGCCGCGGCCCGATGAGGCTCATCTCGCCCCGGATCACGTTCCAGAGCTGGGGCAGCTCGTCCAGGCTCCACTTCCGCAGCAGATGCCCGACCGGGGTGATCCGGGGGTCCTGGTCAACCTTGAAGAATGGCGCGCTGGTGTCCAGGTTGGTCGGGATGCCAACGCGCATCGTCCGGAACTTGTGCATACGGAAGGTGCGGCCGCCCTTGGTCACGCGCTCCTGGTGGAAAAGAACCGAGCCGGGCGAGGTAAGCCGGATCGCGATCCCGGCGGCCAGCCACAGCGGCATGGTGACCAGGAGCAGGATGATTCCCGCGACCAGGTCGAAGGCGCGCTTGGCCAGGGCCTGCTTGCCGGTGAGGCGCACAGGCCGCAGCGAAAGCGCGATCACCGAGCCGATTTGCTGCAGCACCAGCCGGGAGCCCAGCACGTGGGTCATGTTGGCCGAGACGAGCACATGGATGCCCTGCTGGCGGGCGGCGTGGGACACGACCTCGATGGCATCGGAGTCGACCAGGGTGGAGGCCACAAAGAGGCAGTCGACCGACTGCTCGGCGATCAGCTCGCGCAGCCGCTCGATCCCACCGAGCACGGGAAGGGTGTCCCCTGCCTCGGTGGAGCCATGCGGTTGGACGTACCCCAGGGGCAGGAACCCTGAACCGGGGGCGCCGAGCGCCTTGGCCAGCCGGATCGCCTCGCCGGTCGAGCCAATGATCAACGTGCGCAGCGCAAGTCGCCCGTCCAGCTTTCGGCGGTGCTGGTGGAGGCGCCAGATTCGCCGGACGAGCAGCTCGAACAGCACCGCCAGTCCCCAGGTCAGCCCGATCCAGCCGCGGGAGAACGAGGACTTTGACCAGAAGCTGACCATCGCCAGCAGCACAATGCCGACGCCGCTGGCGCCGACGGTGCGCCGGAACTCCTCGGCGGGCGACAGGTACAGCGGGCGATAGAGACTGTAGGCGTGGAAGACCGCCACCCATACCAGCGGTGCAAGGCCGACCAGGCGTAGCTCCCGCGAGGGCAGCAGCTGGACGCCGAATCGCAGCCAATAGGCAAGGACCAGCGCCACGCAGATAGAGATCGCATCCGAGGCGGCCAGTCCATACGACATACCACGGTAGCGCCGGGCCGCCGCGCTTGGCGTCGGGACGACGAGCGGCACATGGAACAGCGGCTGGTGGTCGACCAGACCGGCGGTGGCGTTCCTCATCGAAGCCCACCACCCCCTCGCCGGACCGGAGGCCGGCGGAGTGGTGGTCGGGCCGGGCTAGTGCGCCACTGGCCTGCTTCGCCTTCCGGCGCGCCGCCCCACGGCGTGGCGACTCGCCCGAGGCTGCGGACCGGCAGCCATGGTCGCTCTGGTAGCACGTTCGAACTCCCCCCGGGACGAAGCTGA